>JBEKKG010000428.1:0-6548 GCA_050010835.1 Planctomycetota bacterium | reverse complement strand
TCCCTAGTCGGCCGTTTGCACTTCGCAGGGCGTGCCGCCAGGCAGCGGCGCGACGGCGGCGGTCCAGCGGTACTGGAAGGTTGAGCGGGGGATGCCCAGCAGCTTGGCGGCGCGCACCTGATTGTGCTCCGACTTCTCGAAGGCCCACGTCAGCAGGGCGCGCTCGAAGTCCAGCAAGGCCTTTTCGAGCGAGATGGTTTCCTGGCCGCTGGTGTTGAGACTGAACAATGAGTACTCACGGTCAAGGCGGAGCACGGGCGCGAAGGCGGCGGCGTTGATCTCCGCGTCCGAATGCATGATCACAACCGATTCCACCAGGTGCTCCAGTTCGCGCACGTTCCCCGGCCAGGAGTAAGCAGTCAGCGCCTGAAGGGCATCCGGCGTGAAATGCTTCGGGCTGCGGCCGAAACGCGACATGGCGCACTTCAGGAAGAATTCGGCCAGTTCGGGGATGTCTTCCTTGCGCTGGCGCAGCGGCGGGATGACGATGGTAACGACGTTGAGCCGATACATCAGGTCGTCGCGGAAGCGCCTTTGCGCCACCTGCTCGCGCAAGTCGTGTTTTGTGGCGGCCACGATCCTGACATCCGCCTTCTCCGCCCGGGTGCCCCCGACACGGTTGTAGGTTCGCGACTGCAGGACATGCAGGAGCTTGCCCTGCATTTCCAGGGGCAAGTCGTCCACATCATCCAGGAAGAGCGTCCCGCTTTCGGCGGCAGCGAAGAAGCCATTGCGCCGGGCCGCCGCTCCGGTGAAGGCGCCTTTCTCGTGTCCGAAGAGTTCAGACTCGATCAGCGACGGCGACAAGGTGGCGCAAGGCACGACCACGAAGGGGCCGCGGGCGCGGGTGCTGCGGCTGTGCAGATGACGCGCGCAGACTTCCTTGCCAGTGCCGGTCTCGCCGTGGAGCAGCACCGTGGCATCCGTGCCGGCGGCTTTCTCCAGGGACTCGCAGACTGCGCGCATGGTCCGGCCAATGATGGCAGGCTTCGATTGCCCGCCCAGCCGCTGGACTTCGTGGCGCAGTTGCAGGTTCTCGCCGACCAGCGCGGATTCGGCCAGCGCGCGGTCCAGCCGCAAGGCAATCTCCTCGCCGGACACCGGCTTGAGGACGTAGTCAATCGCGCCGCCTTTCATCGCTTGCACGGCAGTCTGCACGTCGCCGTAGCCGGTCATGACCAGCACCGGCCGCGCGGGGTCCAGTTTCATGGACTCTTCAAGCAGCGCCAGACCGTCAAGACCGGGCATGCGCACGTCGGTGACGAGCGCATCAATGGCCTGCTGCTTGAGCAGCGCCAAGGCGGCATCGCCGCTGACGGCCGTCAAGACCTTGTAGCCCGCCTGGACCAAGTGCTCCTCCAGCGTCAGCACTTTGAGCGGCTCGTCATCCGCAATCAAGACCGTGCGTGCTTCAGTCATACATGCTCCTGCCTTGGCGATCATGTTCCCCCTAGGTCGGCCACAGGCTGCAAACGCGGGGCAACGCCAGACCCCGCCTGCGCGCAACGTTGCGGCAGGCACACGGTGAAACGCGCACCCCAGGGCCGCGCCAGGTTGACGAATTGGATCCGGCCACCGTGTTCCTCAACGATGTTACGGCTCGTGGCCAGGCCCAACCCTGTGCCCTGGCCCACTGCTTTGGTGGTGAAGAAGGGCGTGAACAGCCGCGGCGCGACTTCAGGCGGAATACCGGGCCCCTGGTCCGTAACCGAGATTTCGATCTGCTCGGCCGTGGCCCGCACGGCAATCTGGATCGTCCCGCCTTCGGGGGTGACGTCGGCAGCGTTATTGATGAGGTTGACCAGTACCTGCACCAGGCCCAGTTCGTCGCCGTCAACGAGGAGCTGGCCGTGGGGCGGTCCCGACAGCGCCAGTGCGGCCTTTTGCTTGATGAGCCGGTGTTTGAGGATGGTTTCAGCTTCCTCCAGAAGCTTGGAGACAGCCACGGGGCGGCGTTCCTGAATCCTGGGTCTGCGGGAAAAGGTGAGCAGGGTGCGCACGATGGCCCCGATGCGCTCCAGGGCGTCGCGCTGGGCGCGTGCGAAGCGCACGACCTTATCGGGGTCGCCGGCGCTGCGCTCAATGATGCGCGAGGCCTCGATGGCCCCGTCCAAGGGGCTGTTGATCTCGTGCGCCACGCCCGCCGCAAGCTGGCCTACGACGTTGAGCTTCTCGGCGTGGGCCATAGCGCGCTCAGCTTCGATCTGTTCCGTGACATCCGCGGTGATCTCGATGACGCCCAGTTGCTCGCCGTTGCGCCCCAGAGCGGGCGCGATCAGCACCACCAGGTCGCGGTCGCGGAAACGGCGGCGCAGCTGCTCGCGCGCCACACGGCCGCTGGCCACGGCGTCGAAGGCCTTCAGCACATCGGTCAGCCCCTTGTGGAACTCGGCGTACTGTTCCGGGGCGGGCGCGCCTTGCGGCAGCCAGAGGCTGCGTGCCGCACTGTTGCTATAGATAATCTTGCTGTCATTGGCGGCTACGATCACCGGTTCCACCATGCTGTCCAGAATGGCTTGGACCCGGAGCTTCTCGCCGGTCAACTCGGCACGGGAACGCTCCAGTTCGTTGACGTGCTGCTCCAGGTGCGAGGCCATCTGGTTGAACGCCTGGGCCAGCAACTCGGCCTCGTCGTGTGCGCCGGGCCTTTCCTGGACGCGCTGGTCCAAGCGGCCCGCGCCGAACTGGCGCGCGGCGTTGACCAACTGCACGACCGGGCGCATCAGCCGCCGGTAGACCACCCAGGCCACGAGTGCGGAAATCAGCAAACCTGCGATCATGGCGGCCAGGAGGTTCAGACAGGACTGGCGCAGCGCGGCATCCACCGGCGACCAGGAGAACCCCAAGTGCAGATAACCCACCCTTCCATGCTCGAGGGGCTTGACCAGATGCAGGATGTCCTCGTGTTCCGCGCGGACATTCAGCAAGACCATGCCCTGCTGTCCGCGCTCCGAACGGGCCTTGACGAATTCCGCCAGGCCGCCGGGCAGCCCGCCTGCACACTCATAAGCCAGTACGGTGCCGTCGGGAAGCGCGACTACCACATACCGCAGAAAGGCATGCACATGGCTGACGTTCCTGAGCAGCGGCGGCAAGCGATAAGTGCTGCCAGTCAGCATGATCTCTTCCACTTGAGGCGCCACCAATGACACGGTCGCCTCGGCGTGCTGCCGGTAGGCCTGTTCCAGGTGTTCCCGCGTCACCAGCAGGCCCACGGCCTGGAGCGCGAGGGCAAGGATTACCGCGATTACCACGACGACGAGGGAGATGCGGCGCCCCAAGGGGAGAGGCGGATGAAACGTCGCAGCTTCTGGAGTCATAGTCTGCAACCCATGCAGCCAACTGTGTGATTGTTTACCCTCTCCCCTGTGGGGAGAGGGTGGCGCTTCCGCGCCGGGTGAGGGGGCCACTCCACGCCCGTCGCCGCCCCCTCACCCCGCGTTCGCTTCGCTCACGTCGGCCCTCTCCCCACGGGGGAGAGGGGTCACTTTTCTTTGTGGCACGCCTTACAGCTTGAGCCCAGCGTGCAAGGCTCAATCCCGCCGTAATCTTCGTTCCCTGCCGGCACGAACTTGTCGAAGCCCAAACCGCGCAGAATCTCGCGGCCCTCGTCCGCTTCATGCAATGTCACCAAGACCCGCAAGAGGCGCTGCCGCATGTCTTGCGGCAGCGTCTTGCGCACCACCACGGGCGGGCTCGGGAAGGCGGGCGACTTTTCAAGGATGCGGATGCGGTCCTTGAGCGCGGGCTCCTTGGCAATCATGCGGTCGTAGATGTTGCTGCTCACGGCGGCGCCGTCCGCCAGGTTGCTGGCAATGGCAAGGATGGAGATGTCGTGCGCCCCGGTGAACTTCGTCGAACTGAAGAATGCGCCACGTTTCCCAGCCAGGTGGCACGCCAATTTGCAGGGGAACCACTGTCCTGTATTGGACTGTTCCTCGACAAACAGGAAGCTCTTCCCGCGCAGGTCGCTGAACGTCCGGCAGGGGCTGTTTTGCGGTACGATGATGAATCCAAAATACTCCATTTTGCCGTTGATGAGCGGCGCTGCCAGCACGTCCATAGCGTCAGGCTCGGCGACGTACCCCCCGGAACAGACAAAGGCCACATCCAGCTTGCTTTCCCGCAACAGTGCGTTGATGGCCTTGTAGGAATCCGGCGTGAGCAACTCAACTTCCACGTTTAGCGCGGCGCCCAGCCGTTCCGCAAGGGCCTGATGGCTCCGGAAACCAGTCACCGGCGAGGTCATCTGCGCTATCCCCACGTGCAGCTTGGCCGGCTGCACCGGGCCGGGTTCGCCTGTGGAAGTCTCTTGTGCCGCCAGGGAGATCGTGGCATCTATGGGCCTGGAGGCAACCAGGCGATGCGCGAAGAATAAACCAATTACCCCTGTCAGCCCCAGAACTGCAATCCAACGCATCGCCGCCACCCTTTCGGCAAGCACCCTCCAGCTTGCCCACTATTATCCTACTACGTGGCGGAAAGCGCAAATGGGATGCCGTATTAGGCATTAGGCATTAGGCTTTAGGCATTAGGCTTGAGGCTTGAGCGGCCAGAACTCAAGCCTCGTCCCTCAACCCCAATGCCTAATGCCTAATGCATATTGCATATTGACCCGCGCCTAGCCAATGCGGCGGGCGAGACGCCCGCGGTACGTGGCTTTAACGATGCGCGGGTCAGTAATGCCTAACGCCTAATGCCAGTTGTCAAGAGCGCCGATGGCAGAGGAGGCAGCTATCGCCGTTATACAGGTGCTTGGCTTTGAGACCGCCATGGCAATTCATGCAGTCGCCGGGCGACTGGGCGGTCTTGTGGACCGGGGTGTTCGGCAAGAGCGGGGCGGCGCGATGTTGGATGTCATTCTTGTGGCAAATGAAACAGCGGTTGTCCCGGAGCGGGAAATGGCAGTTCAGGCAATGCTGATCGCTCCAGTTGCCGCGGTGGCTCTGTGGCGGCACGGACTGGTGGCAGCGTATGCAGGTGGCCTCGGTATGGCAGGCTTTGCAACTGCTGCGATCCATGTCGGCAGTCAGGCCATGCCCGCGGAGGCGCCAGTAGTTCGTGTGGCTCTTCGGCTGTGAAACGCGATGGCACTCCGTGCAACTCTTATCCGTATGGCAGAGGCTGCAGCTCTGGGAAGTGCTGTGGCGGACAAAACCGGAATAACGCCCGTGGAGTTCCTTCCAGTTCTTGTTGTGGCTGGGCGGCCGCCATTCCTTGGAGACATTGGTGTGGCAGAGCTTGCAGTTGTCCTTCGCGCCGGCGCCAACGCCGACTTTGGCGTGACAAGAGAGGCAATCTGACATGGTGAGGCGCACCTGGGCTGTCACCAGTTTGCTCTGCTCGATGCCCTTGTGGCAGGTGCCACACTGGACCTTGGCAGCGGCGTGGAGCTTATGAGAGAAACTGATTTCGTCACCCTCTTTCTTCTCATACTCTTTCTTGTCAGATTCTTTCCTCTCAGACTCCTCTTTCTTGGCCTCTTCCTTCTTAGGCTCTTCCTTCTTGGTTTCTTCTTTCTTGACCTCTTCCTTCTTGGGTTCCTCTTTCTTAGGCTCTGCCTTCTTGACTCGGAAGATCTTCGTGACTTGACTCCAAACGGGCTTCTCGTCCTTGATGAAGCCCTTTATCTGCAACTCGTTCGGTTTCTTTTTCTCGTCGGTGCCCTCATGGCATTTCGTGCAGGTTTTGAGCGTAGGCATGCCTGCCTCTTCAGCCTTCTTGGCATCCTTGTGACAGTTCGTACATTCTATCTCTTCGTCTATAACATGGCGTTTGTGGGGGAAAGGAGGCGTGGTGCGCTTGGGTGAGTCGTCTTGGCCCACGCAGCCGACGATCAAGACGGCCCCTAGCACAACCAGGGGCGCCAGCGCGGCAAGCAGCTTTCTCCAGACGCTGTATATCATCCTCTGCCTTCCACTCCTCCCACCACAGAGCCGCCGCTTCAGAACGTGAAGCGGAATGACACCGTAAGAGTGTTGAAGGTGTCACTCAAGGCGCTCTCATGCTCGAAGCTCACATCCAGCGTGGCCCAGCGTTTCGGGCGCCAACGCTGTTTCACGTAGTACGTGCGCACGCGGTCGTGTTCGGTATTGCTGAACTGATCGTATTTGTAGAGAGCGAAGTCCGTCCCGATCGAGCTTTGGAACTCTCTTTTCCAGGAGTAGGTCACGTCCCCGCCTTCTTGGATGGTATCGGTCCCGATGCCGAGGCTATCCCACCAGGAGGCGGTCACACCATAACTGAGGCCCTTCAGAGGCAGATCGCGGATCTGGAAAGTGGAGTAGTAACGGTTGAATTCGCGGTTGAAGTCGCCGACATTGGCGTCATTAAAAAGACGCCGAACCCAAACGCCGCTCTCCGTCCAGAAATGCTCAGTCCACCCTTTGGTTACGACGAGGTTCCCGCTGTGATAAGGTTCCTGCCCGCTCAGCGTATCGAAGAAGGTGTCGAACTCCGTGGCCAGCCGCCCTTGGAGCTCGAACCACGCCTGGTAGGTGACGTCGTTGCTGGAGATGAAATTCGATCTGATTGCGCTGCGCGCTTGG
>JBEKKG010000427.1:0-6567 GCA_050010835.1 Planctomycetota bacterium | reverse complement strand
CACATTTGAGAATGAGACCGTGGGCCAGCCGCCGCACGGCGCCGAGGTACACGTGGAGAACAAGGGCGATTCGATCGTGGTCACCGAGGAAACCGCCGCCAGCGGGAAGCGCAGCCTGAAGATCACGGACGCTCCAGGCCTGACGAATGTGTGGGACCCGCACATCGCCTGGCGCCCCAACTACGCCAAGGGAACTGTGGGCAACGGCTTCGCCCTGCGCGTCGAGAAGGCCTCCATCGTGGGGTTCGAGTGGCGCGACTGGAGCCAATGGGACTATCAAACGGGCGCACGGTTCGACATTAACGCCGGCGTGCTGAACCTGCCCGGCGGAGAGAAGCTGGACCTGCCCCTCGACCAGTGGGTGCGGTTCGAGATCAGCGGCGGGGTGGGCGCGGCGTCCACGGGAAAGTGGACGCTTGCGGTACAGGCGCCGGGGCAAGCGCTGCGCGAGTTCAAGGACCTGCCCTACGGCAAGCCGGGCTTCAAGAAGCTGACGTGGGTGGGGTTCTCGAGCAATGCGACGGTCTCGACGACATACTACCTGGATGATTTCACGCTCAAGTTGAAGTAGCGGCGCCGCCTGCGGAGGCCGCGCCGTTGCGTCTCCCGCCGCTCTTTAACTCGCGAAAGGACCTTGTGCCGCCATGTTCTCGAACAAAGCCCAGATTGCCGTGCTGGCCAGCGCCGCCTTGCTGCTGCTTGCAGGCGGCGCGCTCTTCATTGCCAAGGCCGGCGCGCCGAAGTTGCCGCCACCGGCGGCCACGCGGCCGCGTCCGGCCGCGCCCGCGCCACAGGCTGCGCCCGCAGCGCCGGCTCCGCAGCCCGTGGTGGCCGAGAAACGCGCGGACCCGGGAGAGAGCAGCCGGCTGGCCCTCGAATGGCTGACGCGCACCCAGTCGCCGGACGGCGGCTGGCGTGTTGAAACGCAGGGCGCCACACTGGACGATCATGTCGCCGCGTCGTCCCTCGCCGGCATCGCAATCGTGGGCACGGGGCAGAAACCACCCAAGGCGGCGTGCGCGTGGCTTGAGCGGCAGACGCCCACGCGCACCTCCGCTGTGGCCATGCAGGCGCTCTTCCTTGCCGAACGCGCTGGGATGTTCAAACAACGGGGGCGTCCAGCCGCGGAGGCGGCGCTGGCCCGGCTCATTGCGCTGCAACAGAAGGACGGAACCTGGCGTGAGGAAGGCCCGGACGACCTCGCGCGCATTTACTACCCCACCGTCTGGGGCGTGCTGGCCACGAAGAGCGCCAAGTTCGCGGGGCTGAAGCAAGCGGACGAAGCGTTGCGGCTCACCCACGACACTTGGGCGCAGTCGCCGGCCCCGCAGGGGACCGAGGCGCTGGTCTGCTACCACTGCACGCGCGCGTTCCTGGGCTGGAAGAAGGAGGAGCTGCTGACCAAGGACCTGGCGCAGGTGCTGGCCACGGCGCCCGGCCCCAACGCCGATCCGCGCTGCTTCTATGCCAGGACGCTGCTGGCGTTTCAGTGTGAAGTGCTGCCCAAGTGGCTCCCGCATCTTGAAGCACGGCTGGCGCTGCAAGGCGCGGACGGTTCCTTCGAGGGCGTTGGCGGGCTGGATCGCACCACGACGACCGCGCTGCTGACTCTCAGCAGCGAGGTTGCCCTGCGCTTTGCGGCGCTTGATCCGAATGCCCCGCCGCCGCGCCCCACCCTGGCGCCGGATGTGCCCCACGATTTCTGAAGCAGTCACTTCTGTCTATCAAGGAGGCAAGCAGAAACGATGATTTCGTCCATCTTCATCCGTAACGCGGCGCTCCACACGGGACGCGCGGGGGAAGTCAAGGCGGGGCACGACCTGCTGGCGGAAGGCGGGCGCATCGTCCGGATCGCTCCGGCAGGGCAGGTCAATCCGCCCCCCTCGGCTCGCGTCATCGCAGCAGGCGGCCGCGCGCTGCTGCCGGGGTTCATAGACATCCACGTTCACGGAGCGATGGGCGCCGACTTCATGGACGCGACACCCGAGGCGCTGGAGACGATCGGCAAGGCGCACGCGGCCGGCGGGACGACCGCGTACCTGGCCACCACCGCCAGCCATTCGGCTCCCCGCCTCCGCCAGGCCATCGCCAACGTCAGGGCGGCGCTGGACGCGAATGCCAAGCCGGGCGGCGTCCGCATCCTGGGCATGCATCTGGAAGGCCCGTACTTCGCCAAGCCCAAGAAAGGCTGCCACCTGCCGGGCGAGATACGGGACCCGAATCCCGAGGAATGGGGCGAGTTCGTCGCCGCATCCGGCGTCGTGCGGCACACAACGCTCGCGCCCGAACTGCCGGGAGCGCCCGAGTACATCCGGCGCCTGGCCCAGGCGCAGATTACGCCTTCCGCCGGGCACTCTGACGCGACGTACGCCCAGGTCATGCGCGCGGTCGAGGCGGGGCTGCGCCACGTCACGCACCTGTTCAGCGCCATGAGCACGATCACGAAGGACGGTCCCTACCGCCACGGGGGGCTGCTGGAGGCGGCCCTGCTCGAGGACGCTCTGACGACCGAGTTGATCGCCGACGGCCACCATGTTCCGCCGGAGTTGGCGCGGCTGGCGCTGAAGTGCAAGGCTCCCGCGCAGATGGCCTTCTGCACCGACGCCATGCGCGGCCTCGGCATGCCGGACGGCCGCTACACGTTCGGCGGCCACGAGGGCACCGTGGCGCTCGTGGAGCACGGCGTGGCCGTGGATCTGGAACGGACCGGCTTCGCGAGTTCGACCTCCCGCATGATTGACCTTCTGCGGGTCGCCGTTACGAAGTTTGGCCTCAGCCTGTCCGAGGCCGCCGAACGCCTGGCGCTGACCCCCGCCCGCATCGCCGGCGTCGCCGCCCGCAAGGGGTCGCTCGACGTTGGCAAGGACTGCGATGCGGTGCTCGTCACGGACGACTTCCGCGTGGCGGCGACGGTCTGCGAGGGCGAAGTGACGTACGAGGCATGATGCACGAGGCAGGTGTCCTCGCTGGGTATTCCGGGGTGCCGTGCAAAAGACACTACACACCTTCCGGCCAAAGTGAAGAGATGAGTGGGGTGTCCCAGGAACTCCCCGAAGAAGTTCGCCAAATTCAGAAGGCGGAGATGGGGAAGTTCCGCAATCAGTGGCTAAATGAGTACTACGAACGCCGAGACGCAGCAAAAACCACGGGGGGACTGGAACGACAGGAGGAGGAGAATGAGGAGGCTTTTCAGGAGTGAACAACGCGTCCTTGAGGAGGTAATCAGGAATGAAAGAGGTATTGCCTTGGACTTGTCGGCGCTCCAGGTCGTTGAGGAGCTTCAGGATGTGACTAAGGGATCAAGGTCATTTAACAGTGGGTTCTGGTTGAAGTTTGGTGCTGTAGGCGAAGCTTCTGGTGAAAGGACCTGCATAGGTCAGCCGATCCTTCCGAGGACGTTGGGCCTCGAGCTCTTCCTTATGGTTGACAAGGTACTTGGTTTTCCGCAGAGCCTTGAGCTTCTTACCGGCAGCGGGATTGAAAGCCGCTATTTCATCAAGCCTTGGGGACATCTTAAGGACCGACTAGCTACGATGCTTCCCAGCAATATTCAAAATGCGCTGCCGAAAAAGCCTCTGGTGGAGTTTCCCTATGTCAGAGTGTTCTGGATATACGATGACGTCTCTTTCTTGATATTTTCAGGAGAATACTCGACCGTGCTCAGGAGCAGTCCACTCCTCTATCATGATGTAGGCAATAATCATGACATTAGCATACATGCTGGCGCGAATCAGTACTGCATTGATGGCTGGATCAATTACAGGCCTGCGTTATTGAGCTCGAACTCCATGGCTTATTTTCGTCCCAAGTCGTCGGGGGCCGATAAATAATGAGGCCATTCGATAAAACGAAGCACTTGATCCTGGGGACACAATACTTTTCTCTTGACAACTGAGGTAATGAGGATAAGCTCTCTGACATGGCACGTTTGGAGTTGAGTAAGGCGTCCCTAGAACTCCCACGCCGTCTCGATAACCGCCTTCAGCTTGGAACCGAACATGCAACTGGACGATGGGTTGCCCCATTCCCCGTCCGTTGCAGCCCTCAGTTCCTGGCACTCAGATCGTAGCACAGCAGCAGGTCGTTGTGGCGCAGGTACAGCTTCTTGTCGTGGATCACGGGATGCGCCCAGGCCGGGCCGTCGGCCGTGGGCGGCGTGAAGCGCGCCTCGATCCGGAATGCTTTGGGGTCGGCGGCAACGAGCACCACCAGGCCGCGGTCGTAACGGAAAAGCAGATGGCCATCGGCGTAGAGCACGGCGGCCGAGCCGCCAGACGGGGTTTGCGCTTTCCACGCGACCTCGCCCGACGCGAAGTTGATGCAGGCCGGGTCGCCTTTGTTCTGGCCGCTGCCGCCGTACACGTAATCGCCGAGCAGCACGACGCCGCCGTGATGGTTCTGGAACTGCTTGTGCGGCAGGAAGTACACTTCCTCGGCCTTGAACGCCTCGCCTGCGCGGCGGATCTGCAGCAGCGCGCTGCCGGTGTAGTACGCATTCGTGGTGAAGACCAGGTTGCCGCGCACGAGCGGGTGGGTGATGTTGGCAACTTCGCTGGCGAGGCGGTTATAGCCCCACAGGAACTTGCCCGAATCGGCTGCCACGCCCACGACGCCGCGGCCGAGCACCTGGACGTACTGCCGCACGCCTTCTATTTCCGCCACGACCGCCGACGAATAGCCGGCGCCGTCCTTGCCGCGCTCGCCGAGTTCCGGCAGGGCACACTTCCAGATGAGCGCGCCGGTCTTCTTGTCCAAGGCGACGAGCCCCGCGTCCTGGGCTCCCGGCGTGCAGATCAGCTTCTCGCCGTCCACCAGCGGCGATTCGCTGAACTTCCACATATTCATCATCTTGCCGCCAAAATCCTTCGGCAGGTTCTTCTGCCAACTGATGGCGCCGGTCCCGGCCTCCAGGCAAACCAGGTCGCCCTCGGTGCCGAGCGCATAGACTGCCGAGCCGTCCACGGTCGGTGTGCACTGCGCGCCGTAGTCCTTGTACGGCGGACCCATGCGCGTGGCCCACAGTTCCTTGCGGGAAGACAGGTCGTAGCAGATGACGTATTGCGCCTCGCGTTTCCGGTCACCCGTGGTGAACAGCTTTCCGCCGGCAATGGACACCGTGGAAAGACCGCGGCCCGCGTCCTCGATTTTCCAGAGCAGTTGCGGGCCGCCGTCCGGCCAGGCGCTCAGCAGCCCCGTCTCCGTGCAGAGCGAATCGCGGTTCGGCCCGTGGAACTGCGGCCAATCGCGGGAAGCGGCGGGCGCGGCCGCTGCCGTCCGCGGTGTGGCGGCCACTGGAACCGCCGGCTTCACGGCCGCGGCACTGGAAGCCGTGTTTTCGGCCTCAATCTTCTTGACGATCCGCTCCGCCATGTTCTTGATCTTCGGATCCTTGTCTTCGAGGGCTTTCTTGAAGATGGGGAGCGTCTCGGGCGCGAGGGCATCCAGGCCCCAGAGGGCCCGCCCGGCGCGCAGGCGCAGAGCGTCGTCGCCATTCTGGAATATGTCGAGCAGGGCCGGCAGGGCTGCGGCGCCCAGCGCGCTTATGGCGTTCAGCATGGCCGTATCCACCCAGGCTTGCTCGCCCTTTGCAGCCGCCAGCAGCGCCGGGACTGCGGAGCGGGCCTCTGCGCCGAGACGCCCCAGCGCGTCGGCGGCGGCAATCCGCACCTGCGGTAACTCGTTCTGCAGATCGCGGACCAGCGCCTCGACCGTGGGGCCAGGCTTCTCCGCGGAGGTTTCAGCCCATGCCAGGCCGCCCGCACAAAGCGCGCACATCCCCAGGACACCGAACCAGGTGAATTGCCGTCCGATCATTACGTTCCTCCTTCGCCGCACAAATGCGATCCAAGCAGAAGTGCCTCTTTACTTCGGGTGCATTACCGGGTCTGCGTCGGCACGATTGTGGTGCAGGCTTCCAGCCTGCACCCCTCTTGCCTCCTCAAACCCCGCCCTGCCAGTTCAGGCAGGATGCCTGCACCACAAGTCCACCTCTTTACTTCGCCTCCAACCCCACCACGCGCCCGTCGGCCAGCCCGACGGCGAGTTTGTTGCCGGCCCAGGCCAGCCCCGTGATATCCTGCGCCAGCCACTGCTGCGTCTTGAGTGTGCCCGCCGTATCGAAGACTTGCACCGTCCCGCCCCAATAAGCGACGGCGGTGCCTTTGTCGCCCGCCGCGAGGTGCTTCGCAATGCGCCCGGTGAGCAGCTTGCCTTTGAGGGCCTCGGGGATCTTCGGCGCCTCCAACTTGGCCAGCACTGCTGCGTCCGCGGCTTTCTGCGAGACGACCTTGCCGCTCGCGTCGAGCGTTGAGACGGAGCCGTCGTAGGTCGTCACCGTCACCTGCTCGCCCGCGGCAGCCAGTGCCACGGCGCGATCGGGCAACGCAGCTTGCCAGGCGATGAGGGCCTCCGGCACCGGCGTTGTCTGGGCCAGGGAAACGAGGGCGTTAGTCGTTGGCGGCGCAAGAGGCGTGAGCGGCTCCAGGCCCGCCGCCGCCTCGTACAAGGAGCCGACGGCCTCCGACATTCCGGCCTCGTCGTAGGCAATGAGCGTGAGCGATTCCTGCC
>JBEKKG010000426.1:0-6568 GCA_050010835.1 Planctomycetota bacterium | reverse complement strand
AGGATGTTCAGCAGCGTGGACTTGCCTGAGCCTGAGGCGCCCATGACGGCCACGAATTCCCCGGCGCGGACCGTGAAGCTCACCTCGCGCAACGCCCGCACGGCCGTGTCGGCGGCGCCGTAAGTCTTGACCAGCCGCTCGACGGCGATGATTGGAGGGGCCTCAGCCATGTTCTAATCCGAATCTCTCAACACAGAGGATTTTGGATTTTAGATTTTCGATTGCACCACCGGACGTGGCAAAATCGAAAATCGAAAATCAAAAATCGAAAATTCATTCTCTGCGTCCTCTGTGTCCTCTGTGTTTAGTGAGTGGTGAGAAATGCGGGCTAACCACCAGAGGACGGTTTCTGCGTCCCGGTGACAATCTCGTCGCCTTCTTTCAACTCGCCGCTCAGCAGTTCGAAGTTCTCGTTGTCGCTGTCGCCCAGCCGCACGGTCTTGGCTGAGAGTTCGCCCTTTGCGTTCGTGACGTAAACGGTGCCCTTCACCCCTGGCTGCTTGGGGCCCGTGTCGTCCGTGCTGCCGGCTTCGGCGGGTTTCCCTTGGACCTCGGCCGGTGGAGAGAACCTCAGGGCGGCGCCGGGCAGCAGCAGCACGCCTGTCTTCTTGGTGACTGCGACCTTCAGCGACGTGGTCATGCCGGGCACGAGTTTGCCGTAAGGCCGTTCCGGGGTCGCCGGGTTGAGCGCCTCGAACCGCACGCGGTAGACCACCGGATTGGTCTTCTCCTCGGCCTGCAAGTGCACCAGGACTACCTTGCCGTTGAAGGTTTCGCCCCGGTACGCATCCACCTCGAACGTGGCCGCCTGGCCGGCCAGGATCCTGCCGATATCGGCTTCATCCACGCGTGCGTCAATGCGCAGTTTCGTCAGGTCGGAAGCGATGCGAAACATGTTCGGCGTCTGGAACTGCGTTGCGATTGTCTGGCCCGGCTCAATGGCCTGCTCCAGCACGACGCCGTCAATGGGCGACACGATCTTGGCGTAGCCGAGATTGGTCTTGGCGCGTTCCAGCGTCGCCTGGGCCTGTTCGACGTCGGCTTTGGCCAGGTCCACCTTCAGTTTGAGCTGGCGATAGTCGCTCTCGACTTGGGTGATGTCCACCTTGAGCAGTTCGATATCGAGCTCC
Source organism: Planctomycetota bacterium (assembly GCA_050010835.1). GTDB lineage: Bacteria > Planctomycetota > SZUA-567 > H5-PLA8 > H5-PLA8 > JAPLOD01. The sequence continues at coordinate 5,438 of JBEKKG010000426.1, read as the reverse complement.
ATCAGCGTCACGTCACGCCGGCTGTTGGCCTCTTCCAGGAGCCTCGAGTCCAGCTCGACCTGCGGGGTCACCTTGGCAATGACGAGCTCCTCATAGCGCTGGCGGTTCTTGGAGGCCAGTTCCAGGCAGGCCTTGGCGCGCTCGACCGCAACCTGCTTGGATTGCAGCGTGTACTTGAGGCGCGCCTCCTTCAGGACCAGGTTCTCCTTGTCCACAGTCAGCAGACTGAGCGAAGCCTGCGTCTGGCTCAGGTGGACTTCGGCGCTAAGCTTGTCGCTTTCGAGCAACTCCGTATTCACCAAGGCCAGGACTTCGCCCTTCTTCACCGGGTCATTGGGTCCTTTCAGCACCTGCTCGATCTTGCCGGACACCTGCGAACCGACCCAGACGGCCTGCACGGGGCTGAGCGTGCCGATGGTGGTGATGGTCACGAGGATATCGCCGCGTTTGAGCTTCTCGGTCTTCCACAGGGCGGCGCCGAGCTTGGCCGTGGCGGAACCCAGCAGATGTTTTGCGCCAAGGCCCAGTCCGGCCACACCCGCGAGCGCAAGTATGAGCACTATTATGACAAGTTTCCGTTTGCGTGACATCGCGGTCCCCGGCGCTTTCCGGATGCAGAGTATGCGATCTGGGCGGCTGAAGTACAAGTGCGCGCTTTCCTTCAAGCCGGGTTGTGCTATACAGAACGCAAAGCGGAGACCTCGCTATGCGCAAGAACATGATCGGTGCCTACGGACCCTGGGCGGCGGACAAAGTGTTGGGCCAAGGCCCGGCGCGCATGTCCTTCCGCACGGGGAAATGGAAGACGCTGGACGCCTGGCGGCGCGTCGGGCGGAAACGCGTCCTGGAATGTATCGCCCCGGTGGATCTGGGAGGCCTTCCCAAGGTCCGCATCGAATCCAAAGGCGTCTTCGACGGGCTGTACACCGAACGGCTCTCGTGGCAGCTTCCTATGGGCCCGCGGACCGAGGCGGTGTTCCTCAAGCCCGCGGGCGCGGCGGGAAAGTTGCCCGCCATTCTCGGCCTGCACGATCACGCCGGCAAGAAGTATCTGGGCTGGCGCAAGATCGCCCGCGACGGCGCCCAGGAGTGGCTGGTGCAGGGCGAACACTATGAGAAATGCTATGGCGGTGTGGCGTGGGCCAATGAGCTGGCGAAACGCGGGTACGCCGTCCTCGTCCACGATACTTTCCCCTTTGCCAGCCGGCGCGTCCTGGTCGCGGACTTGCCGCCGCAGGTCCAGTATGGCGGCGTGGACCCCGCGCCGGATGACCAGGAAGGCTTCCTCAAGTACAACCAATTCGCGGGTGAGCATGAGCACATCATGGCCAAGAGCCTGTTCTGTGCGGGGACGACCTGGCCGGGCGTATATCTGGTGGAGGACCAGAAGGCCCTGGATATCCTGTGCGCCCGCCCGGACGTGGACGCACGGCATGTCGGCTGCGGCGGCTTGTCCGGCGGCGGCATGCGCACGGCGTATCTCGCCGGCCTGGACGACCGCATCCAGTGCGCGGTTTGCGTCGGCTTCATGACCACGTGGCGCGAGTTCCTGCTCGACAAATGTTTCACCCACACCTGGATGATCTACGCGCCGCTGCTGCCCCAGGACCTGGATTTTCCCGAGATCCTCGCTCTGCGCGCCCCCAAGGCCGCCATGGTCCTGAACGACATTGACGACCAGTTGTTCACTATGGGGGAGATGCGGCGCGCCGACAGAATCATTGCGGAGACCTACCGGCGCGGGGGCGCGCGGGAGCAGTACAAGTGCAACTACTATCCGGGGCCGCACAAGTTCGATTTGCCGATGCAGAAAGATGCGTTCGCCTGGTTCGACAAACACCTGAAGTAACTGCTCGGTCCCCGAGCCGCGTGCGCAAGCAAGCGGCAGGGTCCGCTCCCTGACGGTCGCGGCTCGGACTGAACGGCCAGCACCTGAAGTGAGATTGCGGTGTAGACTTTTGGTGGGGCGTGGCAGAAAGACCATGCGGGCGCATGGTTGAGCCGCACGGAAGGGATGCGCTGTCCCGGTGTTGACCTCGACTAAGCTCGTAATCCCGCCTGCGCCTGGCGACACGCGCATTAGGAGCGTGGTCAACGCCATCGTTGAGGACCTCATCCGCGCCAAACACGTGGACGAGCACACAGCCGCGTTGAAAGCCTATGGTGCGCTGGCGGTGCCCGGACTGCTGTTGCACCTGCACACCACCGATCCAGCCCGGCGCGCCATTGCGTTCTATGGTCTGCAGTACTGCTGGTCGCAGAGCGCGCGCGAGCCGGTCGCCGCACTCTTGAAGGAGAACGACCCGTCCGCGCGCCACATGGCTGCGTTGGTGCTGGCCAAGCACGAAGGGCTGGCCAGCCTCGCCAAACTCTGCGAGCCGCTGCTGCACGATCCCCGCCCGGCCCTCGCGGGCTTTGGATTTGAGCGCGTCGAGGGCGAAGGGCCGGACTTGGGACGCATGTTGCGTTTCATGCGCAAGCCGGGCATGTGGGATTACACCTGGAAGTTCCTGCCGCGTTACTACGACTCTGCTCTGACCCCGGCTACTCTGAACATGCTCGGCCGCGGGGGCGTGGAGCCCGGCATCGCCGCGGCGGCCGCGTTGATTCACCAGCAAAAACGTTCTGCCACTATCCGTCAAGGGCTGGTGCAATTTCTGACCCACTCTGCGCCGGAACTGCGCGAGATCACTGCCGAGTACTTGCAGTGGCATGGCATGGCGACGGAAACAGCGGCCCTGCGCGGGGCGCTGGCGCGTGAGCGGGACCCGTTCACGGAGGCGGCTATGGAAGCCGCCCTGGCTGCCATTGCCCGCCGCGAGCAGACCGTGCCGGGCGCGCATCTGCTGGGCACCAAGTACTCCTCGCGCTCGCTGGTCCTGCCCAGAACCGAGGGCCGCTCTTTGTTGGAGCGTTACCGTACCGCTTTGGGGTTGTTGTTTAAGCCCAAGGCCGCGGTGGGGGATTGGCGCGCTGCTTTTGAGCTTTACCGGAAGGCGGAGACCTTCGAGCCGCATTGGGCCTACAAGGGCGACGAGCCGCCGCAGGACTTTGTGGCCGCGCGTCAAGCCAGGCTGGAGCTTCAGGCGAAACTTTTCGCCATCCCAGCCCCAGCTTTCGGCCTCTCCGCAGCGCGGGATGCGGAACTCGCAGAAGGCCACCGCGGCGAGTTTGGCGCTGAGCCTGCCGCATCGTTCATGCCGCCTCTGCGGGCTTATTTTGACCCGGCGCGCGAGTCCTTCGGCAAGGTGACGGAAGAGGATGCCGTGGGCTTCACCGGCATGGTCCACGCCGCTGACGACGTGGGCTGGTACAGGGATCATCGCACCGTTGTCGCCAGCGCGAACGGGCTGGTGCGGCAGGTGCGCTGCGCGCCGAGCTGGGGTTGCCTGGTCATTATCGAACATTTGCTGCCGGACGGGAAGTTCTTCTGCTCCCTGTATGCGCACCTTAGCGCCTTCATCTGTGTGCTGCCGGGCCAAGTGGTGAAGAAAGGCCAGAAGATCGGCAGCATCGGGCGCAGTCTTACTTGGGAGAACGGCGGCTATCTTGCGCATTTGCATTTCGGAATTCATAAAGGGCCTTACTGGCAGGCCTTCGAGGTTGGCGCGCCGCTAGACGTGCGCTACGAGGGCAAGCACTACGTAGGCAGAGTTGTGAGTTCCGACGTTAACTCCACGCTGGTGGACATTCATCATGCCAAGGGCGCGCAACAGCTCCGCCGTTCCTCCTCGTGGGTCAGCGGCTATGTCTCCAAGGAATGCTGGGAACACAAGCGGCACGGTTGGGTTGACCCGCAGCATTTCCTCAAGGAGCACGCGAAGGGGTAGAACTACAACGAACGACCAGCCACAGAGGACACAGAGAGCACAGAGGATTTTCCTTCCTTATAAGTTTTCTCTGTGTCCTCTGTGTCCTCTGTGGCAAAGAGTCGTTGTGGTATTAGTATAAGACTCTTTCCAGACACAGCCCGTGCGCCGGGGCCGTGGGACCGGCCGCGCGCCGGTCTTGCGCCGCCAGCGCGCTTCCCAGCCAGTCCGGCGGCCTGTAACCACGCCCGACGTCCACCAGCGACCCGGCGATGGTGCGGACCATCTGATACAGGAACCCGCTGCCTTCGATGCGCATGACGAGCCTGCCTGGGTAGTCCGGGTCTTCGTGCAGTTCGAGCCGCCGTATTTCCCGCACGGTGTCCACCGGCTCCTTGCCGTCTTCCGCGCGCTCCGCTTGTGTTAGAGCCAGCTTGCTCGCGAACGAAGTGAAATCATGGACGCCGATCAAGGCTGCCGCTGCTTGCCGCATCGGTTCGCTCTGCACCGCAAAGCGCACGTGCCAATGCGTGCGGCGCCAGAGCGCCGGGCGGCAGTGCCCGCTGATTATGGAGTACGAGTAGACCTTGCCGACCGCATCGCGCCGCGCGTGGAAAGCGAGCGGCATTTCCTGAGCGAGCCGCGCCGCCACGTCGCGATCCAGTTTGGCGTTGAGGGCTATGCAGAGCCTGGCCGTGGGGACTTCCACTTCGTCGGGCAGCAGGAAACTTGCCACCTGCCCCAGCGCGTGGGCGCCCGTATCCGTGCGGCTGGCGCCTGCAATGCGAATAGATTGCCCCGTGACGATCCGCAGCGCGCGCTCCACTTCGCCCTGGACGGTCCGTGCCGCCGAACTGTCCGCCTCGCCTGCCGGTGCGCTGCTTTGCACTTGCCAGCCGTTGAACGCGCTGCCGTCGTACTCAAGCGTAAGTTTTATCCGCCGCGCCATTGCATTCATCCTTTGACCCCGAACCCCGCTCCCCGAACCCCGAACCCCGCTCCACGATCCACGATCTTCCCGCAGGTTCCACTTGAAAACCGCGCGGCATTGTGCAATAATCATTGAGTGGCGTGCCCGTGGGTAGGTGGCCGAGCGGTCAATGGCAACAGACTGTAAATCTGTCGACGAAAGTCTACGGGGGTTCAAATCCCTCCCTGCCCACCACTTCAGAATATCAGTAATCCCGATTCTTTAGCCGCACAAACAGGGACAAGGCCAAGCACAATAGGCACTTGCGCCAGTATTACGAATGACGGCAATCGTAATACTGTCGCACAAGTGGGGCACAAAGAAAGCATTAATCCGGCACCTTTTACGGCGCTATTACGTCACCAGAACGGCAGTGAACACGCGCTGGAAGCCGGCCCTGGCAAAGCCGCGCCCGCGGGAACAGGGAATTCGGGGACAGGGCGCTGCATCAAGATCGTGAGATAAAGCCGCGTTTGCTTGCCTGTGTCGCCCCAAACGCGGCTCTGTCCCGCGTTCGCATTACCGTAAGCCCTCAATGATCGGGTGCATGTCAGTAAATGCGTGGCCCAGAGCGTACCGCGGGCGTCCCGCCCGCCCTCGTCCCTGCGCTCTGCCAGCCTGCCACGAGCGGGCGGGACGCCCGCGGTACATTTGCTGAC
>JBEKKG010000425.1:0-6571 GCA_050010835.1 Planctomycetota bacterium | reverse complement strand
CGCCGCATCCTTGCCGAGGATCTTCGCTGCCTCAGCAACGCAGCCGAACAGGCCGCTGAGTATCTGCGTGTCAATCGTGGACCCGGCGCAGATTGTGGTCCCGCCAGGACTCATCCCGCCCGTTACCTCGTCAAAGAACGGGCCGTTTCCCGGCCGCGCGGGAAAGTTCTCCGGAGAACTCGATGGATTGGTGACGAGCCACTTGTGCCGGGGGTGGACGATGAGAAAGTCCAGGAAAAACTGCGCTGCGCCCTTGAGCACCGGGTACGCACGCTTCAGGAAATCGCGGTCGCCAGTGAAGCGATAGTGCTCCCATAGGTGCATGCACAGCCACGCTCCGCCCGTGGTGAATGTCCCCCATTGCGGCCCGTCCATCGGTGCGGCCACACGCCACATATCCGTGTTCTGGTGCAAGACCCAGCCGCGCGCTCCGTAATGCTCACGCGCAACATCATGCCCCTGATCCGTGCATTCGCGGATCATGCGGAACAACGGTTCGGCGCACTCGCTCAGGTTTCCCGCCTCCGCCGGCCAGTAGTTCATCTGCAGGTTGATGTTGGTCGTGTACTTGGAGTCCCACGGCGGGTTCATCGAGGCGTTCCAGAGGCCCTGCAGGTTGGCCGGTTGTGTGCCTGGCCGCGAGGAGGCGATGAGCAGGTAGCGGCCGAACTGGAGGCACAGCGCGGCAAAGTTCGGATCGTTAGCGCCGGTGAACCGTTGTCGCCGTTTGTCCGTGGGCAATAAGGACTGCCGCGTCTTTCCGAAGTCCACGGACACCCGCCGGAATAGCTTTTGATGATCGCGCACGTGCGCCTTGCGGATGTGCGCGTAGGACTGCCCTCGAATTGCCTTGAGCGCCGCGTCCACACGAGCGACTGGATCGGCGCTTAAATCCTTGTAACTTGCCACGTTGGTTGCTGCGGCAATGTAGAACGTCACCGCGTCCGCCCTGGAGACGTTGAGACGCGCGTCCTCTGTGCCGACCTGTCCGTTCTCGGGGATGGCCAAGAGCTGCGTGACATGGCGGACTCTCCCAGCAACACCGAGGTAATCCGCCGACTTCCCGCGCAGCAACAGCCCGTCGGAGCCGGCGCGGTCCATCTTGAAGTAGTCATTGCCGTAATTCGAGTGCGCCGTGTTGCGGCAGCCGCGGAATTCGGCGGTCAATGAAACGCGGCCAGGTTTGTCGGCCGAGAGCCTCACGACGATGACCTGATCCACAGCGCTGCAAAACACTTCACGAGCAAAGCGGACGCCGTCCTGCCGGTAATGGACCCGGACGATTCCCTCATCCAGATCAAGTTCCAGCCGATAGTCCCGGACTGAGCCGCCTGGAGGGAGGTGGAGGATCAAGTCGCCCAGGGCCTGGTATTTCATCTGCTCAACTGGGTTGCCCATCAGCGCGCGGCCAAAGAGCTTATGGGCCTTCTGGTACTCGCCCGCAAAGATCAGCCGTTGGATTTCAGGGAGCGCCTTGGCGCCGCCCTTGACAGTCTGCGCATACGGCCCGCCGGACCAGAACGTCTCCTCGTTGAGCGCGATGCGCTCCTCGTCCGTTCTGCCGAAGACCATAGCGCCCAAGCGGCCGTTGCCGACTGGCAGAGCGTTCTCCCACTTGTCCGCGGGATGCGTGTACCAGAGACAGGTTGTGGGGTTCATCTGCGCTGAGTGTCTCCTGGGACGTCTGCGGCGATTCTTTCTCTGGCGGTCATGCAAGTTCTCCCCGTCTTCTGCGGTGAATAGTCCAGGCCAACACAAGAAAGTCCCAGATAGCTTCCATTGCTCTAAGTCCTTAATTTACTGGCCTTTTAGGGATCGATTCAAGATATAATAGGGATCGCTTCGAGATATAATAGGGATCGCATCAAGATATAATAGGGATAGAATCAGGCTAAGATAAAGATATATACAGGTGATGATAATGATATAATCAACCGGCATCGGCATTGAGGCACAGAGACACAGAGAAAGGACTGTTGGTTCTTGATTTTGGAAAAACATAACCCGTTCCCTTCTCTGTGCCTCTGTACTACTAACCCTTCGTTTCTTCGCACGGCGCGAAGATCCTTAAAGCTGCTTCAGCCAAGTGGGGCCGTTATCCGCTCTCCCCGTGTCCCTGTGTCCCCGTGTCTCCGTGTCATCGTGTCCCAGTGTTACGGTGTCACAGTGTCATCTTGACATTGTATCACCATGCCATCGTGTATCTGCACCTCCATGCCCGACCACTATCTCGCAAACTACGTGCCATTATAATACAATAGTGTTGGAGAGCATCCTTGTCAAGGACAGATTTGAAAAATCTGGACGGGCAGGAGGAATGAAGTGTTATCGGCCGCATCCGTAATATCGCGGTCTACAATCGCGAGCAGCGCGGCAATCTCCTGGCGGGAACTCTGGTGCGGACGCATCCAGCCGTCATTTGCCCAATCCTGCAAGCTCATTCTGGTCTCCGATTACGAACAGTTTTGGCGCGGCCAACACGGTGTTCAAAAAATGGTCTTCAGCTTTCTTGCGCCGCGCGAACTCTGCGGCCTTGAAGACATGGGGATTCACTTCGCGGCCGATGGTTCTCTGAGCCGGCTGCAGGGCCGCCACCACTTCGCCGAAGCTCACCTTGCCGATGACCATAACGTCCACGTCACTGTGCGCCTTTTCGCTCCCCGCAGCCAGGGATCCGAACACGAATGCCAACTGTATACCGGGATGCTGGAGTGCCTGCTGCAGCACCTCGAACAGCCCGCTGGTCTTCAGCACCATGTTGTGAATGTCCGGGTACAACGGGTGGCTGGCGTTAGCGCGGTAGTACATCCGATTGCCGTCGCGGCGCGAAACAATGATGCCTATACTTGCCAACCGCTTCAGTTCCTGGCGCACCGTCGAGACCGCCAGATGAGTCTGGCGTCCCAGCTCTCGCACGTGCAGTTCCCGATTTGCAACGCCGAACAAGAGGCGGAGAACTTCCGCTTTGACGCGGGAAGAGAGGAAGATGGCGAGCGTGTTCACAACGTGCGCTTATACCGCACAGTTGAGCGGTTTCAAGGCGCAATTTACCCCTTGCGCCTCGGCCATCACGTTCGTCAATATAGTTTCAGTGACGCATCTATCCTGCAGCTCCTCATTAGTTGCGTCACTGTCCGGGACGCCGTGCTCACTTCTTGCGGTAAACCTCGCTGCGGTGTCCCACTGCATAAACCGTGATTGCTTCTGCCTGGTCGTCCACGGTGTATAGAACGCGATAATCTCCCACCACCAATCGAAAACCTGGTAGGCGGTTGCCGTGTAATGGCCTAACGCCGGCCGGACGCGGGTCGCGTTTCAGTTCTTCCAGGTCATCAAGAATCCGGCGGGCCACGTCCGGCGATAGGCGCCCCAAGTCCTTCTCTGCACTCCGCATGTAGCCTACATGATACGCCATGGCTCATAGGCCCAGATGTTTCTTCACTTCGGCTGCGGGGATTGGCTTTTCGCCATTTGCCTCCGCGGCTGCAATAGCATCGCGCAGGGCTCCAGCGTCTTGCATGTCTTGTGAGGCTTCTTTATAGCGCTTCCTCTTGGGTTTTGGCAGTATCACATTGTAGTAGCATGTTATCACTTTGTCCGGAAATAGTAGCTCGCCGATTCGATGAAGTGTCGGCTTCTGCTCGACAAGCTTCTCTGGCACGAGTGTAATCATGGCTGTTCTCCTGCTTGTTGTGGTCCCCCCTGGTCCCCCTGACCAGGGATATTTGCCAAGGCGACTTGGATTCGCCTTTCTCCAATAGGTTCCCCATTTGCGAATATCTGGACCGAATAAGGCCCAGGGGCGGGAAGAGGCAAGTTATGTAGGTTGAAAACCATGTCGGCGATGTCCAACGGACTGTTAAACTCGACAGCGCCCTGCAACCCAAGAAGAACTTCTCTCGTGGTGTCCTGGACGAATTTGAGCTCAAGCGGTATTGTCCCGTGTCCATTTGTAAGCGTTGCAAAAACAACTAGCTTGGGGTGAACACATGGAAATCGGAAGCCGAAAATCCCGTTGAACGTATTCAGAATGCACTTGTTGCGCGTCTGTATGTCCTCTACAACACTTTCGCAGACGACGATGGCCAAACACTTCGGTTTAACCGGCGTGCTCATAGCGTCCTCACTGGTCTTGCTGTGTTCTAAGGCCCGGAATGCCCCAAGCCTCACACACTTAAGTCTATCCCGTTTGCCAGGCATGTCAACCCCATCTTCTAGGGACTGTTTAGTTTCAGTTAGCTGTCTGCCCGGCGCAGATCCTGCTTGGACAGAAAGCCCCTCTCAGGGCACCTAACTGAAACTAAACACTCCCCATCTTCTACGGTTTTGCGCCAAGCGATCATGCAAGCGCTCTTCAGGTAGTGGATTGGGGTCGCACAAAAAAACGTCACGCGTGCCCGCTTTCCCGCGCCCGTGGTCTGGTTATTCTGCGTGCGAGTAGACGGGAGAGCGGGGACGTTCACGAAAGTTTTCTTCCTCCGGCCTGCGCAGGATCAAAACCCATGCCCTGTAAACCGTAGCGGCAGATTGAGGCGCCACTGGGGCGCGTCTAGAGAGTTTCGTGCCCCTCACGGCTTGCTTGCATTCCCCGACTGGTCCACTGCAAGCACCTTGTAGGCCGGCGCGGCCGAGCCTGCTTTCGTATCGAGGAACTCCGTGGCAATCGTGGAAGCGATCTGGTTGTCTGCGGCCGGCACGAAGTCCGGCTGCGCGCCGCGGTAGACACGGTAATAGCAGAAGTCCGGCTCCATGCTGGCGGACCAGACGATGCGGCAGCCGCCTGCCGCAACGCTCTCGGACTTGACGTTCTTCACGGGCGCGGGCGGCGTATCGCCGTAGGCCGTCGTGTAGACCGTCAGGCTCAGCGGCGGGACGGTGTCGGTCAGCGCGCCGCCATGCGGCGAGAGCGTGCTGTCGAACGCCTGCATATCGCCGAAAGGATGCGCCGGCGCGCGCGCGGTGTCGTACACGTACTTGCGGAAGACGGCCTTCTCCGCGACCTCTCCCAGGACGATGGAGACGGGCGCGGGGCCCTTGTAGCGGTTCAGCACCGCGACGGACCAGGTCTTTGCGCCGGCGTGTTGCACAGCCGCCGCGCGCAGCAGCGGGTCGCTGCTCAACACGGAAAAGACCGTGGCCGGGCCGCGGAAAAAGCGCGTCAGCAGGCCATAGGAATAGTAGACGGCGCGCGTCGAATAGTCCGCCTTCGACCAGCGGAACGTGCCCCATTTGTTCTGATAGTGCGCGTTGTATTCGTCGGGATAGTCGCTGAAGGTCCAGTAGCCCAGCGCGTAGGCGCCGCCGTTGATGGCGGCCAGCGCGGCCTCGCAGACCTGCAGCGCGGCCAGCAGCTCCTGGGGCGTCTCATAGTAGACGCAGCGGTCGAGCTTGACGCCGGCGACTGTGCGGCCGTCCTGCTTGGAGCCGAATTCGCCGAGCACGAAGTTCTTGTTCTTGCCGCGGGCCAGCCCCGCGCCCCACTGGATTTTGCCCAGAAACCAGCCGTAGAACCTGTCGTCTTCCAGCGCGTAATCGTTGATGTAGTGATGGCCGCCGTAGACGCCGGTGATGTCGTCCATGTTCTGCGCAGCCCATTCGATGGTGTGCCAGAGTTGCACGGGCGAGGCGTCCGTGGCGAGAAGCTGGATATCCAGCTTGCGCGCGGCGAGTTCGTCGTAGAGGCACTTGTGGTACGACTTGAACTTGGGCAAATCGTTTTGCAGCGAGCCCCACTGCTGGAGCGAGAGTTCGTTCGTCATGCAGTAGTACTTCAGGTTCGTGCAGCCCTTCGTGCGCACGAGGTACTCCAGGTCGTCCACGATCTGCTTGGCGTACGCCGTTCGCTCGGGCCCTTCCGGCGTGTCCTTGGGATTCCAGGTGGTCAGGTACGCTTCGGTCTGGGTCTCTTTCATCAGCAGCAGGTATTTCGCCATGCGCTCGCGGCGCGCCTGGTCCACGTTGTAGTGGTGGCCCAGCCGCGCGAACGCGGGCCGCAGTTCGCGCCAGCGCTTGGCCAGGACCTGTTCCCAATGCTCCGGTGTGATGTTGTGCTCATGCTCGGAACAGTGAAAGCCCACGCCGCCGAAACGCGGCTGGACGATTTTACCGGTCTCAACCCGGATAGTGCACGGGCCTGCCGGCTTCTCCGGCGGCGGTGAGCGCTTCATGCAGGTGACCTCCACATCGTCGAACCACGCGGAACCCGTCGCGTGCAAAAGCAGCACCACGCGCACGCGGTTCGCGCCCGCCGGCGCCGCGCCCTCGACCTCCAGTTGGCGCCACTCGCGCGCCGTGGCGTCGTTGGCCATGCCGCCGTGGCTGACCTCCAGCCGCTTGTCGCCATCGGAGTATTCGATGGCCGCGTACGCGCCGGGGCTGCCCGTGACTCCCGACGTGCGCACCCACACCGACACGTGATAGAGGTTGCCCTGCGCGGGCTTCTCGTCCACAACGCGAATGAGCTTCTGGTACGCGGGCTTCGCGGTCACGGTGATGCGCGCGGCGTTCGCGCCTTGATGCGGCTTCTCGTTCGAGACAGCAAACTCGGCGGCGCCTTCCGTCTGCCAGCCGT
>JBEKKG010000424.1:0-6577 GCA_050010835.1 Planctomycetota bacterium | reverse complement strand
GCTTCACCTGCGCACGCTGCGGCCGCAACCCAGAGAGACACCACACACCCTGCCACGCCGGTTTTCATAGCCGCGAAGCCCTCAAGTTCCCCCGCTCAATGCCCGCCGCCCGCTTCGTGCGCGCCGAGGGAGGGGCGTTGGCCTTCGGCGACCTTGTTGCCGAAGAAGTCGCGTCCGCCGTTGTCCTGGATGCTTATCCCCGCTCCAATGCAGGGAACCCCCTCCAGCAGCCGGCAGAACGGCATCGCGGCCAGTTTCTGCGGGTCGGTCGGGAGCTTCTCGTCCTTGCCCGGCAAGACAAGCTTGGGGTCGCCGAAGAGCGCGATAAGCTTCCCGTCCACGGTCTCCTGGCCTGTCGCTTTGGCCCAGGCCTCCAGCGTCTGCCCCCCGAACACCGCGCGGCCTTTGCGCGGCCAGTACAGGTTGTTCTCGAAACGCGCCTTGTGGAGCGGCCCCGCGATGCTCTCGCCGTCGGAGATGAAGATGTTGTTCTGGAAGACCAGTCCGGCAATGTCGTGCGTGGACTTTACGGCGTGTTTGCCGTTCACGACGACGTTGTTGTAGACGAGGGCATCGGAGATCTCCGGCCCGCCGGCCCAGAAGTGAATCCCGCTGTCGTGATTGGTCAGGCCGTCGTTGAGGCTGAGATTGTACCGGCAAATGTTGTGCTGCCAGCGTGTCGCGCCGGGGTACTGGCAGAGCAGGAAGCCGGCGCCGTGGTTGTTGTAGGACAGGTTGTATTGCAGGATGGAATTGGTCATGCCGCCGTCGAAGTCGAAACCGCCGCCGTCCCAGGCGCCTTTCTGCGTCTTGTTGTCGTGCGAGATGCAGAACTGGATAGTCAGGCGCTCGCATTGCCAGCCCCAGATGCCCACGGGCCCGTTGCCCTGGCGCGGCATGTCCCAGCCGTTGTTGAAGGCTTCGCAGTATTCGATGAGCGCGCCGTCGAGGCCGCCCACCACGATGCCGTTGCCGCTGTGGTTGGTCAGGTTCTTCGGATCGCCCGGATTGTTCTCGGCGACGCAGTGGGCGATGTACAGGTTCTTCGTGCGCGGCATGCCACCGCCGCCGCCGGAAGTCGTGATGCCAGCGAAGCCGTTGTCGTGCGCGTAGACACGCGTGATGCGCGTGTTCTCATCGCCGGCCGTGGCCACCCCGGCGTTGCGGAAGCCGCTTGCCTCGATGGCGTCGAGCTCCACGTTGCGCGTGCGCGTGAGATTGATGCCGCTGCCGTTGCTGCCGTTCTTCCGTCCGCAACCGGCGAAATTCAGTTCCTTCACGGCCACATACTCGCAGTCCGTCAGCACGAAGCCGCAGTCCGTGCCGCCGTCAATGGTCGCCCGTCCCTGGCCAAAGGACGACACGACGACGGGCCGCTCTTTCGCCCCGCTCTGCGCCTTCAGGAAGGTCAGAGTGCCTTTGAACGTCTGGCCGCCGGCGAAGAGCAGTTTGTCTCCGGGCGCGAAGGCCGTTGCATTGGCCCGCGCGACGCTCTTCCACGCACGTTGGGCGGCAGTGCCCGCGGCGCGATCGTCGCCGTTCTGCGCGTCTACGTAGTAAGTGATGTTGCCGGGCGAACGGCCCTGCTCCCCAGTTGTCACGGCGTCTCCCTCCGCTCCTGTCGCGGACCACTGCGCAAGGATTGCCGCAGCCGCCGCAACAACGGCGCTCACGCCAAGCGCTGCGAAACGACGATGGCGTTTGCCGGAAAAGGCATGGAGCACGTTTGATTCCCCCTAATCTGCTACACCGAAGAACCGCATACATAGGACGTTCCGTTGCGCGCCCGTGCGAAACCGGGTATGACGGCAAAGCCCAACCAAGAGGGAGAAGCCAGCCATGCCAACGTCCGATGCCGCGCGGTTTCCGCTGGGGGTGTCCCTGCACACCCTGGACCACGAACAGCAGCTTGACACCCTCAGGCTCCTCGAGGGGTCGTCAGTCCGGTCGGTGGAACTATGGGAACCGACCTTCCGGAAGGACGCAGGCCACGTCCGGGAGGCCCGCCTGGCTCTGGCCCATGCGGGCGTGGAGGCGCGGACTGTTCACGCGGCCTTCGATGAGTCACTTGACATCTCTGCGCCCGACCCCGCCATCAGGTCGGCCGGCATTTTGGCCGCCGGTGTGGCTCTCGACCTTGCGGTGCGAATGGGCGCCCGCATGATTGTCGTACATTCCAGTTCCGAGCCGATCGGCAGCGCTGTGCGCGCGGCGCGCATGAAGTACGCGCAGCACAGCCTTGCGGCCATCGCAGAGCGGGTCCGCGAGGCAGGCTGCCGCGTGGCCGTGGAACTGCTGCCGCGGACGTGCCTGGGACGCTCGGCCGCGGAACTGCTCGAACTTCTGGAGGGCGTGGACGCGGCCACGGCAGGTTTCTGCCTCGACACCAATCACCTCATGGACAGGTTCGACTCGCTGCCGGACGTGGTCCGCAGTCTGGCGCCGCGGCTGTTCACCTTGCACTGCTCCGACTACGACGGAGTTGACGAGAAGCACTGGCCGCCCCTGCGTGGAGTGATCAACTGGGCGGCTTTCCTCGCGGCCCTGAGTGCCGCCGGCTACTCTGGACCCTTCCATTATGAGGCGGACTTGGATGGGCGGACACCGGCAGAACGGCTGGCGTTTCTGGAGAGGAGTTTCTCGCAACTCATGGAGACCTCGCTGCGGCGTGGCGGGTGAGGGGGTGGCTGAAACGTCCCAATCGCCCCCTCACCCCGCGTTCGCTTCGCTCACGTCGGCCCTCTCTCCACGGGGGAGAGGGAACGGCCCGCAAATCAGGTGATGCACCCTCAGCGCGCGCCCTCAATGCCGGATGCCTAAGGGCTGCGCAGTTCCAGCCGCTCCGCCGCGCCCGCCAGCTTGTACAGTACCGTGGTCCGCTCGAAGGCCGCATCCTTGGCCCCAATGAGCGTCAGGCGCCGGGGCGCCAGACAGCCCAAGGCTTCGGGAATGTCGAGGACACGCAGGACGTTCAGCAGCGCAGGGCCATAGTCCGCCCCCTCAGTCAGGGGCTTGTGGGATGGTGGCGGATTGACGGCCACCACAGCTTCTATGGCCGGCTCGTAAAGCGCGGCGTAGGCGGCCAGGATTCCGGCCTGGCCACAGCCCGCGAGGCGCCATTTCCTGCCACCGTCCGTGCGCCGGCGCACCACAGTCAAGATGTCCCAGACGCGGCCGCCGTCTACGGTGGCGCCCAGAAGCGCCATAGAGCGTTCCACGGTGTTGGGAGGGTTCTTCCGCGTCCATGTTTCCCAGCCCGAGCCGCGCGGGGCCAGGAGCAGGACCGAGCCGTCGCCCACGACAGGGCGCGCCCAGTCGGGCAGTCCTCCTGCAGCTTCGCCGGGGTTCAACACTATCAGCCAGGGCGCGCCGCCTTTCTCCTTCCCGGGCAGCCAATTCCACCACACTAGCATTCCTTTCTCCGTTTCCTCCTCGACTATCAGAGGTTCCTCGAGGAGCGCCGGGAGCAGCACGATAGGCGCTGCGGCTGGCCACGCCGCGAACGAGGCGGCGCGCAGGCGTTCGAGCAACTCCTTCCGCCAGCGCTCGAAGTTCTCCGGCGGCGGCAACTCCAGCTTGGCGACGGGAACGAAGGTCTGGTCAATGCGCGTGTTCTGTTGATCCGCCGGCAGGTCCTTGTCTTCGGGGAAGACACGCAGCAGGTGATGCTCAATGCGGTGCGGCGGCTTGGCGTTAGGCTGGGCGGCGGCAGCATCCGCGGGCGCCAGCCCGGCCTCGGGGTCTTCCACAGGCCGCGCGTCCTGCTTCAGGTAACGGTTGAAGAACTCGAAGATGGCGCGCCGCAGGTCGGCGCGGTAACCGTGGCCACCCACGCTGACCACGGACTGGGCCTTGTCGCCGGCGCCGAAGTGGGCGTAGAGCCGTTGCAGGCGCGCGATGACGCGCTCGTTGGCGCTCATGGGGAAGATCCCGTCGGCGTCGGAGTTGACGAACAGGAAAGGCCGCGGGCAGACGAGCGCCGGGATGACGGTCCAGTTCCAGCGCGCCTGATTGTACAGGAACATGCAGTCGCAATGCCCGTTCACTCCGTCCTCGCCGACGTAGTAGCCCAGGTCCGCCATGCCGCTCACCGGCGCGGCAGCTTTGACGCGCTCATCCGCGGCGGAGATCCAGTGTGTGGCGGACCCGCCGCCAGAGATGCCCGTTGCGCCAATGCGCTCGGGGTCTACCTCGGGCCTCGAAACCAGGTAGTCAAGGGCGCGGATCGCATTCCAGCATTCGACGCCCGCGGGCGTGTAGCCGGCCGAGTGCCACCACCAGCGGCCTTCGCGGTACGTGCCGTGGTGGATGGCGGCGATCTCACCAAGCTGCAGCGAGTCCGTCACCAGCGCCACGTAGCCATGCGTGGCGAACCAGATACCGTGGTCCTGGTACGCAGTCTTGTTGCCGTCCCGCTTCTCATAGGAATGGCCGCATTGATAGAGAATCGCGGGATACCGGCCCTGCGCCGGCTGCGGCAGGTACAGGTTGGCCGTGACGTACAGGCCCGGCCGGCTCTGGAAGTGCAGCTTCTCGACGGTGAAGCCGGGTTGCTCCAGTTTGCCCGTGACCTGCGCGTGCAGCGGGGTCTTCTCGGGCAGCGGCCACAACCCCAGCATGTAGAGGTAGGCTTGGCGCAGAGCCGGGCGGGACTGCTCAAAGTCCGCTGCGGTCTTGAGGCCCGGCAGGAACTCGCGCTCCAGCTCGGCTGCCCGCGCCGCCAGATAGCGCCGGACCGTCTTGTCCGCAGCGGTCAACGGGACTTCCTGGGCCTCGCCGGAATCCGAAACTGCCATAAGCACCCCCGCAACACACAGCGCCGCGCTCCAGGTCTTCATCTTCACGCCCCCGTAACTGGGATACACCGCTGGTTAGGGGCGAGGGGTGAGGGGCGAGGGGCCAAGAGCGAGGGGCGAAGCCTAATGCCTTAAGGCCTAATGTCTCCTTTTTGGCGTTGACTGCGGCCCCACTTCGCGGTTAGCTAGTGTATGTGGTTGTGGAGGAATCGGGAATGAAGCGTCTACTTGGTGCGCTGTCGCTTGCACTTGTGTGTGTCTCTGCTGCTTTAGCGGAGACCGTTACTGTGGTGACTGAGAACGGGATTGTCGTCCAGGGCAAGTTAATAAAGTCGGACGACACTGGTGTAACGGTTGAAGTTCCCTTGTTTGGCGGGAGGTTTATGGCGCGCGATATTATAAAGAATGTCTACCCGGAAGGCGAACTTGTCGAGTACAAAGAAGAGAAGACAGCGGTGGACGGGATAATTGCGGAGAACAAGCTCAAAGAGGCCGAGAAGGCGGAGAAGTTAAGGGCTCTGACGCCACGCGAGCTGCCCGTGGAGCGGCCGCCGAAGGAGGGCGCGACAAGCAGTTCCACTGCGCCGGCCAAATCCGCCAAGAAGAAATCCGAGGAAGAGGAACCACTCAAGGCCACAGAGAAGCCCAAGAAGACCGGTGAACCAGCGCCCAAGAAGCCTGGCGAGCCGCTCGAGCGCGCCAAGAAGCCCGCTCCGGGAGCAGACGGGACCAAGAAGCCCGGGGAGATACTGGAGACGGCGCCGAAGGCCGCTCCTGGGCCGGCACCCAAGGTCGCTCCGGCCGCAGTGCCTGCAATCGCGCCGGTTCCGGTGCCCGCGCCCAAGCCTGTGCCCGCCCCGGATAAGGCGCCTCCGCCGGCCGTCCAGTAGTGATACTACTTCTCCTTCCCGAAAAGCTCCTCCCAGGTGAAACCCACCGGCGCCACGCGCGGGGACATCACGTTGCCGCGGGTCAAGGCCACGTGCAGCTCCAGTTTATCCGGGAAGAAGTACACGGAGTGCGCCGCCAAGGGCAGTTCGGCAGCCATCAGCAGCTTCCGCGCTTCCAGCAGCCCGATGGGCGTGCCGTTTTGCTCCAGCGTGGCCAAAGCGCTGGTCATGTTCTTGAAGCGGTCGCACTCAAGCGGCGGCGCGCGCACACAGCAATGATTGGTCAGGACCAGGACGCCCGAGTGGTCCATGCGGCGAATGTCCACGTTGCGGTCCGCCGCATCGAACTCCAGCACCGCGCTGGGCGTGCCGCCCAGTTTCTCCGCCGCAGCGCGCGGCCAAGTGAGGTGGAAGAGGTTGCCGCAGGCCGCGGGCTGCGCCGCAGCCAGTTTCGCGCCTTGCCCGGCGGGATCGGATAAAGCGGGGTCAAGCGTTTCGAGCATGCGCCGCGCCAAGAGGCCCCTGGCGATGAAATTCTCCCCGCTGCGGCCGCCGCTTTTGCCGTTGTACGCATCGTGGATGCAGACGGTCAGGCCGTGGCTGTTCATGCCCGTGTACTGGGTCATCAGCCCCGGCCAGTTTATGGCCACCCAGGCCGCCCGGCCAGGCAGGCCGGCCGAGGCCACAATGATCTGGTCCGCAATGGCGTTGGGCCCGAGGGGAAAATCAAGCGTGCGGCCGTGGAGCACTGCGCCGCCGGAGGTGCGCGGGCCCCAGGCTGCAAAGCCCGAACAGGCCGGGCCGAAGTAGTCAGCCAGCACGTTGATGGCCACAATGTCGTCGCGCGTCAGCGCGCGCTTCAGCGTGCGCGACTGCAGGCCGTCAGGGCCG
>JBEKKG010000423.1:0-6583 GCA_050010835.1 Planctomycetota bacterium | reverse complement strand
CGCGAGAATCCAGGGCAGCGTGGTCGCGGGGGGAATGAGCCAGGTTTCCAGGTCTGCAACAGCCAGCACCATCAAGTCCACGATCAGAAACAACTGCATGGCGAAAAGAGCCGTCCCCGCGCTGCGGTTCAGCACGAAAAATTGCCAGGCCGCGGCAGCGAAAAGCGCAATGACCGCCAATTCCACGAGCAGGTAGCGGAGCGGGATCGGCTTGCCACAGTAATGGCAGCGACCGCGCAGGAGCAGGAAACTGAGAACGGGAAGATTGTCGTGCCACGCCAGTTGATGCTGGCACGCGGGGCAGAAGGAGCGGATCACTTTGACGGTGGAGATGTTTCTGGGCAGGCGGTAGGCCGCCATGTTGGCGTAGCTGCCGAGGATTGCGCCAAGCACAGCGCAGACCACCACCCAGAACTCGACAGGTACGAAGGCCATATAGTGTGATTAACGCCACAGGGGACATAAGGCAAGCGGGCGATTGGGAATTTAGGATTGCGGATTTCTTGTAAGCGCTCTGTCCTATCCGTCCTATTCGTCCCATAGCCCCTAATGCAGCCCTTCCCGTGCCCGCTTGCTTACGCGCGCGGCTCGGATCGTTAATGACAAATGGCTGTCGATAGAGTATGCTCCCCAACGGGCAATTGGTGATTGGGCGCGCCTGCCATGATTCTTTATTATTGCGATCGTTGCCACATGCGCCTGACGCAGGCCGAAGCTGCGAATGCGGCCAGCCCGGAGGAGCCGCAGACCGGCAATTACTGCGACAAGTGCAGCGCGGAGCTCGGCGCGGCCAACCAGGCACAGTCCGTGGCGCCTGCGCAGAAGGGCGCCAAAGCGGTTCCCGTCCCAGTGCGCCCATCTCAGCGCGCCCCGCCTGTTCCTGCGGCTGTCCCGGTCCGTGTTGTGGCCCAGCAGGTTTCCGGGCCGCCCAAGGCCGCTATGCTGTTCGTCTCCGTTGCCGGCCTGGTGGTCTTCATCATTGGCCTCGCCGTTTTTCTCGGCCGCGGCTCCGGCTCGTCCGAGGATGCAACGGGCGCCGGAGCCGAGGCGAAAGCGCCGGTCAAATCCTCCGCCAACGCGCAGAATCCGGGTGCCGGGGAACAGTCAAAGACGCCTGCGGAAAAGAAGGCCCCCGAATCCGCGCAGGCGAAAGAAAAGCGCGCCGAAGAAGCCTTCGCGGACCTGGAAAGACAATTTGGGAAACTGGACCGTGCCGATAAGAAAGCGCGCCTCGCCGGCCTCAACACCTTCCTCGTTGAACACGGCGAAGCGATCGTGGCCGCACGGGCGCGCAGACTGCTCAGTGAAGTCCAGAAAATGCCTGAGCCGGGCATTCCCACCTCGCTCACCCCACTCGTACAACCGCCGCCTGCACCCGCAGCCGTTCAGACGCAACCAGCGGTTGTTCCCACGCCGGCGCAGCTCAGCCCGGCCCCGCGCGGCCGCGACGAAGAGACCGAGGCAGGCCGCACTGTAAAGGCGCTCGACTCCAAAACTGCGTACAAGCGCTTTCGTTACGACTTTGCCGCGCAGTTGCAGAAATACAGCCTGGCGAACGCCGCCTACAGGCTCGACTGCGCCGAGAAAGACCCGGTCTTGAACGGCGTGGCAGAACTCAAGAAGCGGCTGCAGCGCGACCACCAAGCGCTCGAATGGCTGAAGGAGGCTGAGCGCGCCGTGGCGGCAGGCGCGGAGAAGCTGAAGGACTGCGATGAGCTTGAGCTGCTGCTCGTCAAAGGCAGCAAATACCGCGTGGGCAAGAAGGCGGACTTCGCCGTGGCCGCTGTGGCAGGCGAGGTCCTGCAGCTCAGCGGCGGGGGCGTCAACGTCTCGGTCGCTCTCTCCAGCCTCCAGGAGCAAACACGCGACCGCATCGCCAACCTGGCCTTCGGCGCCGACGCGCGCGCCTTGCTCTGCCGCGCCTTTCTTCAGGTGCTGGCGGTGGGGAGACAGCCCAACGCGCCCTCCGCCGCGGACGCGCAGGCCGCAATAGAGGAAGCGCATGCCGCAGGCGCCGGGGCTGAAGACGTGAAGTACCTGCTGGAACTGCTGGAGGTCACCCCCGGCTGCGGCGCCGAATTACAGGCAGAAAAGGCCTGGCGGCAGATCGAGCCGTTGCTGGAGGCGTGCAAATGGGCTGAATACTGGGAGGCGCTGGAGAAGTTCGCCTCCGAATACGGCGCCACGGAGTGCGCTCAGGATGAACGCGCCAGGGCTGAGGCGGCCGTGAGCCCGGGCGGCATCGTTTTCTGCCTGAAATACACTGAAGCCCAGGCCAAACAGGCCTTCGACGCCGCGCAAGGCAAGCACGGCGCCCTGCAATCCGCGGCCGCCTGGGACTTGGCCAAGGGTGGAGCCGTGTTGAACTTCGAAAGCGGCAATGGCTACGTGGATATCCCCGCGGTTTTCCTGAACGGTGAAGCCAACTGGACTTGGGCGGGGTGGATTTGGCCGGCGAACTCCGGCGAGATCTACACGGAAGGAAACCCTTGTTGTACCCTCAACCTGCACGTTGAAGGCAGCGGCGCCATCACCCTGGGCGCCTGGCACAACGATGCGAAGCCTAACTGGGTGAATGTTTTCAGCAGCGCCGGCGCGGCGCCGTCCCGGAAGTGGAGCTTTGTCGCGCTCTCCTTGGAGAACGGCGGCGCGGGCCGTGTCCTCTGCAAGTTCTACGTGAACGGGCGCCTGGTCTCATCCGCCAACACCCAAGCGGAGTTTCACAAGGATGCAAAGTTCGCCGCATTTGGCGTCAACACCGGCGCATTCCGCGGGGGCAAACAGGAACCGGGGTACTTCCAGGGGCGTTTGAGAAACGTGCGCATATACAAGCGCGCCCTGAGTGCGCCGGAGATGGAGGCCCTGCCACGCCTCTGGCCCCCTGAGTTGAAGACCGGCGCCGCCGCCAAGCCCGCTCCCGAAACCACCGCCAAAAAGGACAGCCCCCCGCTGGTGTACCTCTGCGAAATGAATGAGGTCGAAGCCAGGATGGGGCTGGGCAATTTCCGCAAGAATGGGACTATTGAAGACGGCAAAAACCCTATCAAGGTGAATGGCATTCCCTCGCCGCACGGCCTGTTCACTCATCCTGGCAACAAGACCCCCGCCCGCGTGGTCTATGCGCTGGGCAAGGCTTTTCGCAACCTGCGCTGCGGCGTGGGCATCAACGATTCCAGCCGTGGCGCCGCGACACCGCTGGTCTTCAAGGTCGTGGGCGACGGCAGAGTGCTGTGGGCTTCTTCTCCGCCGCTGAAAAAGAAGGGCGACGAACGGCCGTGCCTGGTCAGCGTGCAGGGCGTGGACAGACTGGAGCTGATCGTCGAGTGCAACGGCAAGCAGGATTGGGCGCACGCGGTGTGGCTGGAGCCGCGAGTGGAAAGGTAACTTCTTCCCACAGAGGACACAGAGGACACAGAGAAAGGACTTTGGAAAAACCCAAATTCTGCCGTTCTCTGTGCCCTCTGTGTCCTCTGTGGCTGGTCGTTCGTCGTAGTAAGGATCCGCAATCCGCAATCGCCAATCCGCAATCAGGCCAGTCCTACTGCTCTGCCGTCGGCCAAAACTTTCATCCGTACCGCGGCCGGCACCTTGGGCAGGCCGGGCATGGTCAGGATGCTCCCGCAGATCACGACCACGAAACCGGCGCCTGCGGCGACACGCAGTTCATTCACAGTGATGCGGAAATCCCGCGGGCGGCCGCGCAGCGTCGGTTCATCGGAGAGCGACAGCGGAGTCTTGGCGATGCAGATCGGCAAGTTGCCGTAGCCGGTCTTGTTGAGCAGGGCCAGATCGTCCTTGGCGTTCTTGTCAAAAAACACCTCGCCGGCGCCGTAGACCAGCTTGGCGACTTTGCGGATCTTCTCGGCCAAGGGTTCGTCAAGTTCGTAAAGGAAGCGCAACTTCCGCGTGCTGTTCTTCGCGACGCAGCGTAAGACCGCTTGCGCCAGCCCCGCGGCGCCCTGCCCGCCCTGGGCGTAATGGTCCGCGACTTCCGCTTCCACGTCCAATTTCGCGCAGAACTGCACGATCTTGTCGAGCACTTCCTGCTTGTCATCGGCAAAGTGATTGACGGCCACGACCGGCTCCAGCCCGAAGAGCCGGATGTTCTCGATGTGCTTGGCCAGGTTCCCCAGCCCGCCGGTCTCCGTGCAGCCGCCGTGGTAGGCAATGGCCCTGGTGGTCACGACGATCACCACGGCGCGCGGGTCCAGGCCCGCGCTGCGGCACTTGATGTGGAAGAATTTCTCCGCGCCCAGGTCCGTGGCAAAACCGGCTTCCGTCACCACGTAATCCGCAAGCTTCAACGCCATCCGCGTGGCGATGGCCGTGTTGGTGCCTTGGGCGATGTTGGCGAACGGGCCGGCGTGCACGAAGGCCGGCGTGCCTTCCATAGTTTGGACCAGGTTCGGGTGGATGGCGTCGCGCAACAGCACCTGCATGGCGCCTTCAGCCTGCACGTCCCGCGCGCGCACCGGTTCTCCGCTATGGGTGAAGCCGATGACCATATCGCCCAGCCGCCTGCCCAGGTCCGTGTAGTCGCACGCCAGGCACAGGATCGCCATGACCTCGGAGGCCGGCGTGATGTTGAACCCGTCGCGCCGCGGCACGCCGTTCTTCACGCCGCCCAGCCCGATGATGATGTCGCGCAAGGCGCGGTCGTTGAGGTCAATCACGCGCCGGTGGACGACGCGCCGCGCGTCAATGTCCAGTTCGTTGCCGTGCTGCAAGTGGTTGTCCACCATTGCGGCCAGCAGGTTGTTGGCCTTCTCGACGGCGTACATGTCGCCGACGAAATGCAGGTTGATGTCTTCCGCGGGCACGACCTGCGACCGCCCCGCCCCCGTGCCGCCGCCTTTCATGCCGAAGTACGGGCCCAGCGAAGGCTCGCGCAAGCAGATCGCGGTCTTGTGTCCCAGCCGCCGCAAGCCGTCGCCCAGGCCGATGGTGGTCGTGGTCTTGCCTTCGCCGTGCGGCGTGGGCGTCATGCCGCTGACCAGGATCAACTTCCCATCGGGCTGTTCCCGCCGCCGCGCCAGTTCCTCAATCGGGATCTTCGCAATGTAACGTCCGTGCAGCAGGATTTCGTCCGTGTCCAGGCCGAGTTCCTTCGCCACCTCAATCACCCGCCGGGCCGGCAAACCGTTATCGCCACGACCAATCATCGTCTTCTCCGCATCCCATGCAGCGCCCGGCTGTGCTCAGCCACCCCAAGAAGCCCGGCGCCGTTGCTAAGGGCCTCATAATCTAATGCAAAATGCGTTGTTTGCAAACCTGCGGCTCGAAACGTAGAACCTGAAGCATGAAACGTGAAACAGTGTGCAGGTCCTGGCGCTGGGTTTGTCTGGCAGTTCTAGGCGGCGCTGCGCTCTTCGGCGCGGATTGGCCTCAGTATCGCGGCCCCAATTGCGATGGCAGCACGCCGGAGACGATTCTGGCGGCCTGGCCTCCGGAGGGGCCCAAGGTCCTCTGGAAAGCACCGTTGGGAGAAAGCTTCGGCTCCTTCGTCATCAGCGGCGGCAGGGCTTTTATCCTGATTGCGCGCGGCGGCGACGAAGTCTGCCTGGCCCTCGACACCCAGACAGGCACGCCACTGTGGACCTATCGCCTTGGGAACACGATCTTCGAGAAGATGGGCGGCGAGGGGCCGCGTTCCACGCCTGCCACTGACGGCGGCAAGGTCTACCTGCTCGGTACTTACCTGACCTTGGCCTGCCTGAACGCCGGCGACGGCAAGGAACTCTGGAAGCACGACCTGCCCAAGGAATTCGGCGGCAGGACGCAGTTGCGCGCCAGCGGCATCAATTCCTGGGGCAGCGCGGCCTCGCCGCTGCTCGACGGCAACCTGATCTTCGTCCACGGTGGAGGCAAGGACGCGTCGTTCCTGGCATTCGACAAGACCACGGGAGACCTGGTCTGGAAAGGCCAGAATGAGTTGTTGACGCACTCCACTCCTGTGCCGGCGACACTCTGCGGCCAGCGGCAGATCGTTTTCTTCTGCCAGTCGGGGCTGGTGGCGGTGGCGGCTGAATCCGGCGCGCTGCTGTGGCGCTATCCTTTCAAGTTCAGCATCTCGGCCGCGTCCACGCCCATAGTTTATGGAGACATTGTGTACTGCTCGGCGGGCTACAACATGGGGACCGAGGCGCTGCGCGTGAGCCAGAGCGGCGCGGGCTGGGCCACGACGAAACTCTGGCGCAAGGAACACCCCTTCTGCCACCACTGGACCACGCCCGTCTGCAAGGACGGCTACTTGTACGGTATTTACGGGTTCAAAGACTTCGTGCAGCCCGGCTCCAATCCCGGCGCGCCGCTGAAGTGCGTGGAACTGGCCACCGGCAAGGAAATGTGGTCGCAACCGGGTTTCGGCTCCGGCGGCGCGACGATTCTAGTGGACGGCCGCGTGCTGGTGCAGAGCGACGCCGGCGCACTGGTTCTGGTCGAGGCCACGCCTGCCGCGTACAAGGAACTGGCCCGTTTCACGCCGCTCGGCGGCAAGTGCTGGACCATGCCGGCTGTCAGCGGCGGGCGGATTTACGCCCGGAACACCAAGATGGGCGTATGCCTCGACGTGAAGTGAGGGACG
>JBEKKG010000422.1:0-6603 GCA_050010835.1 Planctomycetota bacterium | reverse complement strand
GCGACTCTCCCATCCACTGCGCCAGGAGCACGCCGCCCACCCCTATGTTGCGCGCGGTGGCCTCGCCTTTGTCAAAAAGCTGGCCATCGCCCTGGGTGACGATCTCAATTTCGCATCTGGCGTTGATCTCGCTGCGGCCGTACTCGCGTTTGAACGGCCGGCGTATGGTGGTGAAGTCATAGCCCATTTTCTCGGCGATGGCGAAGATCAAGTCGCGTGTCTCCGCACTCGCTGAATACTTCGGATCCCGGTTCAGGACCTTGGTGACCGTGGTTCGGGACAAACCCAGGGCATTCGCAATATCCTGCTGGCTGACGGCCATGTCTCCCTCCTCACCGGGTAAAACCAATGAAACTGCGCCTAGTATACGGGACCGGCGGGCTCTGTCAAGACTGTGGCAAGTGCTATTGACCCGCACCTAGCCAATGCAGCGGGCGAGACGCCCGCGGTACGTGGCATTAGCGACGCGCGGGTCAATAAGTGACAGGTGACATGGGGCGAGGGGCGAGGGAAAACACGCGCGCGGGCAGGTCTAATGGGAAGTATGGGAAGCAGGGGAGTTATGCCAAGGCACAACACGCGCTGGGGACAGTCACTCGCCCCTCACCCCTCTATGGTTGCGGCTCCGCTGTCCTGCGAATATACTGCGAGGCCCATGCGCGGGACACGCATTCACTGGTACAGCCTTGGCTTTCTGGCCGCCTTTGCCGGTTTCTGGCTGCTGCTCCAGTGCCTGGGCTGGCTCTTCAAGCCGGACCTTTCCACGCCGCCAAAGCAGTACACGCCTGAAGAGGTCGCTCAGGCGGAGAAGGACCGCGACGTCAGTTTCGACCCGGACAAGGCGCCGGTTATCTTCCGCGAAGTGGATTATAGCCTTGGGCCGGCCGCGCCGTGGTATCCCAAAGGCGAGGCCCCCATCCTGGCCGAACTGGTCCACGAAGGCAAACTGCCTCCCGTCGCCGAACGCATGCCCGCGGAACCGCTGGTACTCGAAGGCGTCGAAGGCCTGGGCAAATATGGCGGCACCTGGCTGCGCGTGGCCAATGCGCCGGGCGACGTAGGCATAATCAGCTCGCGCGTGGCTTATCCGTCGCTGGTGCGCTGGTCGCCGCTGGGCTATCCGATCGTGCCGCACGTCGCCAAAAGCGTGGAATCCTCGCCGGACAAGAAGGAATGGCTCGTCACGCTGCGCAAGGGTATGAAGTGGTCGGACGGCCACCCTTTCACCGCGGAAGACGTAATGTACTGGTGGGAGCACGAGGTCAACGACAAGACCTTCGGCGACATCGTCCCACTGTGGCTGAAGGTCTCCGGGCAAGCGCCGCGGTTGGAGAAGCTTGACGAGCTGCGTTTCAAGATCGTCTTCCCGCGGCCGAACGGCCTGTTCCTGGATACGCTCGCATTCCGCAGCCAGGAGATGGTGAACTCGCCGGCCCATTATCTGCGGCCCTATCATCCCCAGCTTGGCGATAAGGACCTGATCGAGAAAACCATGCAGGCCTACCGGCTGCCCAGCGGCCGGTCCACGTATGACTTCATGCGGGATCCCTTTAACCCGGATTGTCCGCGCTTGTGGCCGTGGGTGTACCGCACCTACAAGACCAACCCGCCGCAGGTCTTTGTGCGCAACCCCTATTATTTCGCGGTGGACACCGCAGGCAACCAATTGCCGTACCTGGACCGCATCCAGTGCGAGGTGCAGGACGGCAAGATGCTGGCCCTGAGCGCCAGCAACGGCCTGATCTCCATGCAGACGCGGCACATCCGCTATGAAGACTACACGGAATTGATGAGCCGCCGGGAAGAGGCCGGCACGCGCATCCTGCACTGGTATCCCGGTTCCCGTTCCGTGTATGCCATCAACCCCAATCTGAACCGGCATGTAGATCCGGCCAGGCCGGAGACGCGCTGGAAGGCGCAACTGCTGGGGGACAAACGCTTCCGCCAGGCGCTGTCGCTGGCGATCAACCGCCGCGAGATCATCCAGGCTGAGTTCAACGGGCAAGTCGAGCCGGCCCAGGTCGCGCCGGGGCCTGAATCGCCGTTCCGCCACGACAAGCTGGAACGGGCTTTCATCGAATATGATCCGCCGCGCGCCAACAAGCTGCTGGACGAGGCCGGCCTCACGCAGCGCGACGACGAAGGCTTCCGCACCTTCCCCGACGGCACGCGCATGGTCTTCTACTTCGATTACTGCAACTTCACCGGCAGCGGGCCTTCACAGCTCCTCGTGGACGACTGGGCCAAAGTGGGCGTGCGCGTGATTCCGCGCGAGCGTTCGCGAGCGCTCTTTTACAACGAGAAGCAGTTCGACGAATTCGACCTCAACGTCTGGACCGGCGAGAGCGATTTTCTGCCGCTGCAATCGCCGCGCTACTTCGTGCCCGTCGAAAGCGAATCCTTCTACGCCGGCGGCTGGGGGCGCTGGTTCCAGCGCGGCGGCTTCTACGGCAACCCTGATGCCCTGAAGGGCAACAGCGTGGAGCCGCCCCGCGATCATCCCGCCTACCAGGCCATGCAACTCTACGACCAGGCGCTCCAGGCCACGACGCGCGAGGAGCAGCGCCGGCTGATGAACCAGGTCCTGGACATCGCCGCCGACAATCTCTGGACCATCAACATCTCCAGGGCGCCGCCGCAACTCGTCGTGGTCAAGAAGGACTTCCGCAACGTGCCCCGCAACGCGATCTACGGGTACATCTTTATGACGCCCGGCAACGCCGGCATCGAGACCTACTATCTGGAAAAGTCCAACGATTCGCCGGGTGCCGTGAGCGATGCGAAGGAGGCGGTGGCCCAGACGACGCCGCGGCCCGGTTCGCTGGAGAAAGGCGCCGCGCCGCGCGCGACGGCGGGCCAGCTCCTGGGGCGCCTCATCTGGTATCTGGTGCTGGGCATTGGCCTGGCGGGACTCCTCTTTGTGGCTTTCCGCCACCCCTACATTGGCCGGCGCCTGCTGATCATGATACCCACGCTGTGGCTCATCTCCGTGATCATCTTCTGCATCATCCAACTGCCGCCCGGAGACTACCTGACCATCCGCATCATGGCCCTCCAGGAATCGGGCGACGAAGTGGACATGCAACGGATCGAGGAATTGCGGAAGATGTTCCATTACGATGAGCCCGGCTGGCAGCGTTACTGCCGCTGGCTGGGGCTGTACTGGTTTGCCGGCTTCCATGAAAAGGACATGGGCCTGCTCCAGGGCAACATGGGCCGCTCCATGGAAACGACCCAATTGGTCAACGACATGGTCGGCGATCGCATCCTCTTGACCGTGCTGCTCTCGCTGGGCACGATCCTGTTCACGTGGCTGGCGGCGCTGCCGATCGGCATCTATTCGGCCGCCAGACAGTACTCGCTTATGGACTATGTCCTCACTTTTCTGGGATTCATCGGCATGTGCGTGCCGGCGTTCCTGCTGGCGCTGATCCTGATGGCCGCCTCCGGCATCTCCGGGCTGTTCTCGGCGCAGTTCGCGGCGCAGCCGGAATGGAACTGGCCCAAGGTCCTGGACCTGCTCAAACACATCTGGATTCCCATAGTAGTCCTGGGCGTCGGCAGCACGGCGGGCATGATCCGCGTCATGCGCGGCAACCTGCTCGACGAGTTGAAGAAGCCCTACGTGGTCACGGCGCGGGCCAAGGGTGTGCGGCCGATCACGCTGCTGCTGAAATACCCTGTCCGGCTGGCGCTCAATCCCTTCGTCTCCGCCATCGGCGGACTCTTCCCCGGCCTGGTCTCGGGCGGCGCGATCGTGTCCATTGTGCTGAGCCTGCCGATGGTCGGCCCAATGCTCCTGGGGGCCTTGTTCAGCCAGGATATGTATCTGGCAGCTTCGATGCTCATGGTGCTGAGTCTGTTGGGCGTCTTCGGGACGCTGGTGAGCGACCTGCTGCTGCTCTGGCTGGACCCGCGCATCCGCTTCCAATCGGGGAACAGATGAATTCACCACAGAGACACAGAGACACAGAGAAGGGACTTGGATTTTCCATCTGCGATTTCAGCATGTCCGGCGGGGCACTCCAAAATCTAGTACCCAAAGTCCTTTCTCTGTGTCTCTGTGTCTCTGTGGTGAAAAGAGGTTGCCGATGAAGGCCGGCCCTCTATCCTCCCTGCGGCTGCTCGAATCCCCCGGCGAGCGCTCCGTTGAGACCATGTCGCAAGCGCAGCTTACCTGGCTGCGCTTCAACAAGCACAAGCTCGCCGTGGCCGCACTGTTTCTGCTCGCCGTTCTGTATGTCATCGCCATATTCGCCGAGTTCTTTGCACCGTGCACGCGCGAGTGGCGCGACCTGAACCATGCCTACGCCCCGCCGCAGGTAGTGCGCTTCGACTTCGCGCATGGCCTGCACGTGCAGGCCGTCCGCCGGCACATTGACCCCATCACCTTCCGCAAGACCTACACGCTCGATAAAGGCCGCATCGTGCCGCTGTCTTTCCTTGTGCGCGGAGAAACGTACGAATTGTGGGGCCTGCTGCCCCTGCGCCGGCACTTTCTTGGAGTAGACCACGAGAAGTACGAGCAACTCTACGGCGACACGCGGGGCCTCAACACACCGACCTTCTATCTCCTGGGCGCGGACAAGTATGGCCGGGACGTGCTCAGCCGCATGATCTACGGCGCGCGCATCTCGCTCTCGGTGGGGTTGATCGGCATCGCCTTCACGTTCCTGCTGGGTGTTACCATCGGCGGCATCTCCGGCTATATGGGCGGCTGGGCAGACATGCTGATTCAGCGTCTCATTGAAATCGTGAACTCGATGCCGCAGCTTCCGTTGTGGCTGGCGCTGGCGGCGGTGCTGCCGGGCGACTGGTCACCGCTGCGCATTTACTTTGCGATTACGATCCTGCTCAGCTTGCTGGGCTGGACGGGCTTGGCGCGTGTCGTGCGCGGGAAGATCCTGGTGCTGCGCGAGGAAGACTATGCTATGGCCGCGCGGCTGCTGGGCGCCAGCCACGGGCGCATTCTGTTCCGCCATCTCCTGCCGGGGTTTGCGAGCCACATCATTGTGACACTGACGCTCAGCGTGCCGGGCATGATTCTGGGCGAGACTTCTCTGAGCTTCCTGGGCTTGGGCTTGCGTCCGCCCATCGTGAGTTGGGGCGTGATGCTGCAAGACTGCATGGACATAAAAGTCGTGCGCTACTACCCGTGGCTGCTGCTGCCTATGGTCTTCATCGTGCTGGCGGTGCTGTGCTTCAATTTCCTGGGCGACGGTTTGCGCGACGCGGCCGACCCATACGCGTCGAGGTGAGGAATGAAGGCTGAGCATCCCAACGTGTTGGAAGTTGAGGGTCTGCAAGTCTACTTCGACCTCGAAGAAGGCGCAGTGCGCGCCGTGGACGGCGTGACCTTCGCCGTGCCGCGCGGCAAGACCGTGGGCCTCGTGGGCGAAAGCGGCTGCGGCAAGTCAGTCACGGCCTACTCGATCCTGCGCTTGATCCAGAAGCCCGGCCGGATCGTGGGCGGCAAGATCGTGCTTTATCCCCAGGCGCGCCCGCCCATTGAGATGACCGCGCTGGATGAAGCCGCGGAAGTCCTCTACGACGTCCGCGGCGGGCTGGTCAGCATGATCTTCCAGGAGCCGATGACGGCGCTCAGTCCCGTCCACACTGTCGGCAATCAGATTTGCGAGGCGGTCCTGCTGCATCAGCACATGACGCCACAGGAAGCCTTGGCGCGGGCTGAGGAGATGTTGCGCCGCGTAGGCATACCCGGCGCCGCCAAGCGGCTGCACCAGTATCCGTTCGAAATGAGCGGCGGGATGCGGCAGCGCGCCGTCATTGCCATGGCCTTGGCCTGCAATCCTGAGTTGCTCATCGCGGACGAACCTACCACCGCTCTGGACGTCACCATCCAGGCGCAGATCATGGGCCTGATGAAGCGCCTCCAGCAGGATCTCGGCACGGCCATACTGCTGATTACCCACAACCTCGGCGTGGTGGCGCAGATGGCTGACGAAGTGGCCGTCATGTACCTGGGGCGGATTGTCGAGCGGGCTGCGGCGCGGACGATCCTCAAGGGTCCGCGCCATCCCTACACGCTGGGGCTGCTGGCCTCACTGCCCGGCCTGCCCCGCAAGCCGGGAGGGGACACTCTGGTCCTGTTCCCCTCTCCCCCGGGGGGAGAGGGCAGGGCGAGGGGGATCGGTGGCAGCCGCCTGCATTCGATCCGAGGCAGCGTCCCATCGCTGACGGAGATACCTTCAGGCTGTCCTTTCCACCCGCGCTGCCCGTACTACGAGCCGGGCCGCTGCAATCTCGGCGGCCCTCCGCGGTTGGATTCGGTCGTACCCGGGCATCAGGTGGCGTGCTTGCGGGCTGGGGAGATTGGAACCGCAGATGAACGCAGATGAACGCAGATCGGGAACCGGCATGAGCGCCCAAGAGAATGAACCTTTGTTGCGCGTCCGGGACTTGTGCAAGCATTACCCGGTCTACAGCAAGGGCTTCCTCAAGAAGCAAGTCGGCGTGGTCAAGGCCGCGGACCAGGCGAACTTTGACCTGCAGCCTGGTGAAACGCTGGGCCTGGTCGGCGAAAGCGGTTCGGGTAAAACGACCACCGCACGCGCCATCCTGCGCGCCATTGAGCCGACACGC
>JBEKKG010000421.1:0-6607 GCA_050010835.1 Planctomycetota bacterium | reverse complement strand
TATACTATAGGGGAAGTTGTTTTGAGAAGGGATGGTCCTGGCGCGACGGATTGAACGGGAACCACAGAGACACAGAGGCACAGAGAACTGAGGCATTTATGCTTTTACAAGATAAGAAACCGAAAGACCTTTCTCTGTGTCTCTGTGCCTCTGTGGTGAGCCCCCCGCCGATTTCCGAGCAGGGGCTGGTAATATCCGAGCGGGGCCTAGTAAAACCCGAGTGGAACCTGGTGAAATCCGAGCGAAGTCCGATGATTTCCGGGCGACCGGCCCTGGGAACTTGTCTATCCTGCCAGACTACCACTATATTCTCGATATGCACAACGATTGCCCGTTTTTTTGCCATATCTTTAACGACTTATATGAACGGCGGAGAAGAAATTTTGGCAGCGGCAACAGGGAAAGAGCGGCGAAGCGGGTTATCAGGCCATAGAGGCTTTCTATCTTCTGTTGCCAACTCCTCTGCGTTCCTCTGTGCCCTCTGCGCCCTCTGCGTTGAGAAATCCGGGTTGGAGGGACAGGTCCCGCATACTGCGCCAGCTGACGCCACTCCCTTGGTAAAGCTCCTCGGACTCTACGCAAGAGACCTGCAAACTCTGTGCAGAAAGCGATCAATCATGCGACAAAACGTTTCAAAAAATGACTGCCTTCCGTACTGGTGTTTCTCTCATAACATCTTAGCCTTATGGCACTTGCCGCAATCTGAGATGTTCAATACCAATGAAGAAGGGTGCGCGCACCTCAAAAAGCCGCCGGGACTGTGTCTGGTGCTCGACGAGGACGACGTTCTTTCGCCCGCGATTGATTCCGGCCACGGCGCGGCCGTCTGGTACTGGATGCAGAACGTGGACGGACACCGCGACCTCGGCGTCTCAAGCGTCTGCAATTACACAACGGTGACGGGTCTCGACCGCTGCGTTGTGCTGAAGTCCAACGCTCGTTCCAAGCCAGAGCTTGTGCCGGAGGAGGCAACCATTCCCATTGGCTTCCCGGTCGAGGGGCTCTGCTTCCTCCATGCCGCCACGTGGAGTGTCTCGGGTGCTTACCAGGTGCAGTACACGGCGCAGGTGCAACCAAAGCGATACAGACCCGTCACGAGGTCTGCCTCTTTGTCCGCCTTGTTATTCTGCGCGCTTTGGGATACCGTGAGCGCGGTTTCAGATGGGGGTTGCGAAGGTCTCGCAGCGAAGAGGATTTCAGCATGGCAGATGCAAGAGTTGGCAAGAGCAGGCGGAGACTTTCCGCACGGCAAGGGAAAACCCGGCGGCGGGCCTCTGGGACCGCCACCAAGGGCAAGCTGACGAGCCGCCAGGTGATTGACCGGCTGATGCAGGTTGTCGAGGCACTCCCGGAGGCAGTAAAGGACTTGCCCGAGAAGTTGAGGAGCCGCAAGTACTGGGAGAGGACGTTTTCGCCACGGAACAAAACCGCCGCGCCCGTGATGGCGGTCCTGCAAGAGATGCCGGCCTTTACGAACCAGGCGCCCAAGTCGAATTCCAGGCACGCTTGGGCCAAGGTTTTCGCCAGGCACATGGGCCTGGAACAGGTGCCGCAGACGTTGCGCGAAGTTGATGCTGTGGCGAACTTCCAGCCCGTCGAACGCCGGCGGGTCACGTACTGGCGCGACGCCTACGGCAAAGGCGAACGCGTTCAGCGGGTACGTCCCAAAGAGTCGGGCGGCTACATCCATAATCCGCACCGCGGCACAGCCACCTTTCAGCGGTTTCAGGGCGAAGCCACTTATCCGTCGTTTGTCTGGTGCGACCGCCATGGGCCGACGGAGTTTCCGATGCCCGGGAAGGCCGGCGATAACGAGAAGTACATTCCGCGGACGCCGTTGGCCTACTGCCGCTGGCCGTGGAGTTGGCTGGAACCGGAGAAGGGCAAATTCAACTGGTCCCTGGTGGACCGGACTCTGAAGGCGGCGCATGACCGCGGCCAGACGGCCCAATTGCGGTTTCAGCCTTACACGGTCAGCGTGGACACGAAGAAGAGCCCGCCACGGGCGCAGCGCTTCCCGGCAGAAGTCTCGGTGGATGTCCCCGACTGGTACTGGGACACCGGCGCGGCATGGATAGCACAGGGGCCCTTTGGGCGCAACGAGCCGGATAGCAACGACCCGCAGTACCTGCGGCACTTTGGAGACTTCGTCCGTGCCTTCGGTGCACGCTACGACGGCCACCCGGACCTGGAGAGCTGCGATATTGCCTACGCGGGCTTCTGGGGTGAATGCGGCGGGAACAGCAGCGGCGAGACGGCGGAGAAGTTGGCGGAAATCTACCTGGAAAGCTTCCGCAAGACCCAGCTTATCGGGATGCTCGGCACCCCTGGTTTAAGGCACGCTCTAAGAATCGGCGCCGGCACGGGCTGCCACGTCGGCTGGCGCGCGGACTCCTTCGGCGACTTCCACCTGGGCAACTCGCCTGATGTTCCGGCGGAGCTTTCCTGGAACCACATGTATGACGCCTACGTGCAAGGGATCCACGACTGTGGCGCTCAGGAGGCCTGGAAGACCGCGCCGGTGGTCATGGAATCCTCGGCGACCGTGGCCTGGTGGGTGATGGCCGGCTACGACATTGATCGCATCGTCGAAGAAGGCTACAAGTACCACGTATCCGTCTTCATGCCCAAGAGTGTGTTCTTCCCCGAAAAGGCGCTCGCAAAGCTCATCGAATTCGACAAGCAGATCGGTTACCGCTTTGCCGTGCGGCATATTCTCCTGCCTCTGGAGGCGCGGCCTGGGGCCAAGATCAGCGTGGAAATGTTCACGGACAACGTGGGCTGCGCGCCGCTCTACCGGCCGTACAAACTGGCGCTGCGCTTTGCTCAGGGCCGTGATGCACGTATCGTCCGTTTCAACGAAGACATTCGCACCTGGCTGCCTGGGCACAACTTCTTCCGGGAGGAGATCGTTGTCCCGCCGGAACTTGAGGGTGGTGAGGTGCAGTTGGCACTGGGGGTCGTGGATGATACCGGCACCCCGCGCGTGGGCTTCGCCATAGAGGGAGAGACAGCCGGGGGTTGGCACCCGCTGACAAGCCTGGACGTGTTGAAGTGAAGAAGTTCCGGGAGGTCCAGGGAACACATTTCTCTTGTCCGTACCCTCAGTCCTCGCCATAGGTTGCGCAGGCTGCCTTGGCGCAGCCCCCCGCCAATCCTGGCGCATTAGCTATGCGCGGGCCAATAGCACCGAACTCAGACGCTGGCGTACCCTACCGTGCAGCGCGTTCCAGAACCGCTTGGATGATGGCGTCAGCAATGGCTTTCATGCCCTTGTCGCCCGGGTGGGCGGCAACTCCATCGTGCTTGAACGAGCGTTCGGAACGGGCCACATTGGCAGCCTCCTTGCCGAGTGGGCCGGCGTTGACTGGAATCGCGCCGGCTTCCTGACAGGCCTGGCCGAGCACCTCGTCCTTGGCAGTATCGGCCCAGAAACAACTGCGCACGACCACCAGCGGGCGGCGACGGGCCAGGGCGCATCTCAGGATCTTCAGCACCCCGGCTTTGAAACGTGCCTTGTCCTCCTCGGAGCCCAGGGCCGGCACATTCTCGCCGATGGCCAGAACCACCAAGTCGGGATCGAAGGCGAAGAAGTCTTTCATCTGCCCGTACACATCGTACGTGGCGTAATTGCGCTCAAAGTCCGCAATGTTCCTGACCATAATCTGTGGGGCGGCTCCAGTGTGGCGCGCGAGGCTGCTGGTCACGAGATGGACATAATCCTTGTCTTCTGAACTGGCCGCCATACCCCAGTTGCCGTCCCAGCCGATATCGGCCTTGGGGCCGTGCAACGTGATGCTGTTTCCCAGGAACAGGATCTTGCGGATGGCGGCGGCCTTGACCTCCGGCTCGGCGGTGACAGGAAACATGGAGATCCGGAACTTGGTACAGCCATAGGGGACGAGTGTAACAGGCTCAGCCGCTTTCTGTTTGGCAACCGGAAACGACGGCAGGCGAGGATCTTTCGGGTCGGGGTTCCAGGCAATCTCGCGTGCATTGGCCCGCAGTTTCAACGGGGACGCCAGGGGCCAATCCCACTTGGCCGGCATGGCGCCGCGTTCCACAGTCAATCCGGGTTCCTGAATGTCCAGCGCGAACTTCCACCGGGCGGCCGCGTCGGGCGTGTTGGCGTCCCGGGTGTCGGGAATAGGCAGCGCGAACAGCAGCGGGCCGTAGGAGACCGCAGCGTAGGGCACGCCCTGCGTGCTGTTTTCTTCAGGGATCGTCACCCGTGTGACCTTATGCGCTCCGTCGTATGGCGGGCCCGGCGCCGCATCGCGGCCAATCCGCACGCTGGCGGTCATCGGCAGCCGCAGTTGGACGGTGTCACCCGTCTTCCAGCTTCGGTTGATGCGTGCGAAGCCCTTGTGGGGCGAGTTGGCAACTCGCCCTACCGCGACGGCGGCGCCATTCACGCTCAGGGCGGGCTGGGCACACCAACCGGGAATGCGGAAGTCGAGCGGGAAGGCCGCTTCCCGCGCTGGTTGCACGGAAATCTCGATGGTCTCATTGAAGGGATAGTCGGTTTGGCAGGCGATCACGACCGGCACGCGGTCCGCCGCCAGCGCTGTCACCTTGCAAGGGCCGTAGCAGGTCGCCGCCAAGCCGTTGTCGCAGGTCGCCATCCACATGTGTGTGACATACCACGGCACGATGCGGTTGAGCGCGGCGGTGCAGCAGAGCGGACCGTGCTTGCGCTGGTAGACGCCGCCTCCGGCCATGGGGCCGTGGGGGAAGTTAGGCGAGAGGTTGGCGAACCGGTTGGGGCTTTGGAAGTAGACGTGGGTCTTGAAATCGCGCGACACCGTAGCCGGTCCGGCATTGAAGAACGCCCGCTCGAGCCGGTCCGCCATGCGGCCTTCGCCGGTCACAGAAAGCAGGCTGGCTTGGCTCCACACATACCCCGCGACGTCGCAGGTTTCGCTGCCTCGGAACGCGCCTGTGGGAATGTACCACTCGTCGGAAACCGGCACGCCGTAGGGCTGCATGGCGACACGTTCGAGCAGGTCATGCCAGCCGATGGCCGCCTGCAAGTAGCGCGCATCGCCCGTCCAAAGGTAACCCGCGGCCCAGGGCGTGGTGCTCTCGATGAACTCGACCACGTGGGCGTTGTCCACGGTGGTGCCTGGCTTCAAGTCAGGCGCCTTGCGGTAACGGCTCAGATTAGGCAGGAGCCCGCCGCCTTCCTTCTTGAACATGGCGTCCAGAGCGGCTGCGACGCCTGGGTTGCCTGTCCAGGTGTAGGTCTCAAGGGCCGGCCACGCATTCGACAGATTGCCGGGAATCCAGCGCAAGCAGTCGGGGTCGCTGCCGTAGGCTTTCTCGAGCGCTTCCAGAACGTGTTTGTCGCCGGACCCCGCGTAGTATCCCGTCATGGCACGCCCCAGGAGCCCGCAGGCCCAGAGCGGCCAGCCTTCCAACGCGGCGAGGACAGCCTTCCGATCGCCGGGATTGTTCCTGTCCAGCCACCAGAGGAAGAGCAGGCCGTTGGGGTTCATCTGGTCGGCCACGGCATACAGCCGCCTTTTCGCCTGCTGGATCAGCGCCTCGTCGTGCAGGGCGTAACCCAGGCGGGCCAGGCCGTCGAACCAGTAGCCGCCCCCTTCGTAAGGCCAGGCGCCCTTGTACCAGAGAAGTTTGTCGCCGGTCATCTTGTGGTCCGCAGCCCAAGCCCGCTTGAACTCGTCGTCATACTCGTCCATGTGCCCGGTGTAGCCGTCCCGCGCGGCCAAGCACCAGTCGCGCAACCAGCCTGCCGGTTCGACCGCGCCGGGTGGCAACGCAATCAGCGCCGGACGTGCCTGTGTCTCGAAGGGTCGCCCATAGTTGACAGGGCCAGGAGCCTCGGCTTCGGCCGCGTCTGCAGCTTGAGCCAAGGCAAGTGCAAGGCCGCCCAGCGTCATCCCCAACTGTGTTGTGCATTTGCGTTCCATGTGGATTCCTCATGTTCGCAGGCTGGAAAGGGCTTCACTGGGAGTAACGCTGAAACACTGTTTCCCCTTCCCGGTATTCCCTCCATTAGCTACACTGCGCAGCGGTGTGTCGGAAGTACCTTCCTCTGAAATCGTGGCACAATCCTGGAGAAGTGGCCGCCGTCTGTCCGCAGCATATAGCGGATGTCCCAGCTCTGCGCCCCGCGAAAACCGTGGTACAAGGCCGCCATGCGCCGGCCTCTGGCCTTCTTCTTCGCCTGCCTCGCCTTGAGCGCGCTCGCGGCGGAGACGCCGGCGCCCCGGCCCGTACTTACTTCCCGGTCGGGGCACTGGCCCGTCAGTGGGTCTCCGACAGAAGGGGCATTCTCTGCCGGCAGCGCGATCTTTGAGGTGCGCGTACCACTTTGCCTTCGTATTGAACATCTCAGATAGAGGCAAGTGCCCTATGGCTAAGATGTTATGAGAGATACACCAGTACGGAAGGCAGTCATCTTTTGAAACGTTTTGTCGCATGATTGATCGGTTTCTGCACAGAGTTTGCAGGCCCTTTGCGTGGAGTCCGAAGAGCTTTGCCAAGGGAGTGGTTACGATTGGCGCATCATGCGGGACTCGTGCTTCTAACCTGCCTTTCTCACCACAGAGACACAGAGGCACAGAGAACGGCAGGCAGATTG
>JBEKKG010000420.1:0-6625 GCA_050010835.1 Planctomycetota bacterium | reverse complement strand
AATTGTGCCCGCCCACGCGCGCAGCGAGGTAGCTTTTGTGGTGGAGACCTACGACGTGCATTTGTTGATAATCAAGGACTTGCGTGAACAACTACCCCAAAAGTGCGAAGGTTGGGCTACGCACCCGGCTGTCCGGACAGGCTGGAAAGCCTGTCCTACTCACTTCCGTGCGAAGGTATTGAGGATAAGGAAGAAGATAATGGCCAGCAGCAGCGGGCCGAAAATATAGAAGACCACAACCTTGACCCAGTGTGCCCAGGGCGGCTTGACGACAAACGGCCTCAACCGCGCCTCACGGCCCGTGATCTTCACGTTGTCCGGGGCATCGAGTTCCTCTTTCATTTCCGCTGCGGACTGGTAGCGGTCGTCCGGGCGGCGCTCCAAAGCGTGCAGGACCAACTCCTCGACCTGCGGCGGGATCTCGGGGACGATTTTCCTGGGCGCGACGGGGTCGCCCAGCAAGCGGGCGTTCATCAGCGTGTACGCATTATGGCCCTCGAAGGGCGGCCGCCCGGTGAGCATCTCATAGAGGATGGCTCCCAGGCTGTAGATGTCGGTGCGTTCGTCGCCGCGCTGGCCCTTGACCTGTTCGGGCGCCATGTAGTCGGGTGTGCCCACAGTGGGAGAGAACCCGCCGAAGGTGATCCGCCGCACACCCGTGGCCTTGGCGATGCCGAAATCCATGATGCGCAGCGAGCCGTCGTCACAGAGCATGATGTTGTCGGGCTTGAGGTCCCGGTGGACGATGTTGTTGCGCCGGCGGTGCATGTAATCGAGCGCTTCGCAGATCCGGCCGGCGATGCGCAGGGCGTCCGCCACGGGCAAGCGCTTCACGTTGCGCAGCAGGCTGCCGAGGGTCTGGCCCTGGAGGAACTCCATCACCAGGTACGGGCGGCTCTTGTTCTCGACCGGCACGATACGCAGGATGTTCGGATGGTCCAGCGTCTTGCCAATCTCCTCTTCCCGCTCAAAGCGCGAATAGAACGCGGGATCGCTCTCATACTGCATGAACGGCACCTTCACGGCCACGGTCTGGCCGCCCCGCGCGTCCGTGGCTTTGAAGATGGTGGCCATGCCGCTGCGGCTGACGACCTCAGTGAGTGTGAAGCGTTCGTCGAGGACGCTGCCCGGTTGCAGTTCGTGGCTCATCGGCGCGCTGGGGCCTTCCTCGAAGTACGGCTGGCCAAGGAAATACGCAACTTGCTCAACGGCATCCACCTCGATGACCTGGACGGACAGATTGTCGTCTGCGCCGCGCCGCTCGGCAAGGGCAAGTAGCCGGCGGCACGATTCCTCCGGGCGGTTCCGCGACACGACTTCCAGCAGATCGCTCTCGGGCACGCGGGTGTGCACGCCGTCGCAGCATTGCACGAGGCAGTCGTGCTTGTGCAACGGTACGGCCAGGATATCGGGCGCAATGGTCATGTCCTGCCCGACGGAGCGGGTCAGCATCGAACTGAGGCTGCTGTTGGCCGCCTCCTCGCGCGTGACCAAGCCCAGGCGCTGCTGCATGGCCACGTAGGAATGGTCCGTGGTCAGGCAGCGGATGTGCCCGCCGCTCAACAGGAAGACGCGGCAGTCGCCGACGTGCCCGATGGCCACGTCGTTATTGCCGAAGATCGAGATGGTCAGCGTAGTGGCCATGTGGTGCTGCTGCTGGCTCTTTATGCCGGCGTCATACACGGCCAGATTCGCCGCGCGAAACATATCCTGAAGGAGCTGTGGGCGCGGCATTCCGGGCTTGGCTTGCTTGAACACAGCCAGGGCCGCGTCCACCGCCAGGCCGCTCGCCACCGCGCCGCTGCCTTGGCCGCCCACGCCGTCAGCCAGGATTGCCACGGACCCGCGGACGAGCAGTTCGTCCGACGTCTCCGGCTGCCAGAACCCGATGCGGTCCTCATTCACATCACGGACTGGCCCGGCGGATGACAGAGCAGCGTATTTGATCTCCATTTCGCTAAGTCCCAACGACTCTTTGCCACAGAGAACACAGAGAACACACAGGAAAATGAAAAAGGACCTCTCTGTGTCCTCTGTGTCCTCTGTGGCTATGTTAGCAAACGGCTCTCCGATCTTCACCAGTTTTGACGGATGTGTTCAAAAACGTGCGCGCAAGGTTGTGTCTTGAGCAATGAGATAGTGCCGGGCGCCGGGGCCGGCGTCTGCCGCTGTGCACGGCCATCTGTGCCAAGCAAAGCCAGTGTGCTCAAGTCTCACCAGTAGGTTGCATCTTCTGACCACTGGACCCCCCTAAGCGACGCCCTTTACCGGCAATGCCAGGCCGCTATTTAATGGCGCCACAACAACAATTGCGATCTTCTTTACGGCGGCACAACATTTGTAAGACCGGGTATCAAGCGGGAGTTCACCCTCTCCCCTGTGGGAAGAGGGCCGACGTGAGCGAAGCGAACGCGGGGTGAGGGGGTGGCTAAGACGTCCCCATAGCCCCTCCCCAGGATTGAAAGGAGTTTCATCATGCCTGAAGCAACGGAAGGCTCGTCAGCCAAGCCGACACCGCGGCCTACTCTTGGGCTGACGGGCCTTACAGTGAATGCTATGGCGCTGATCGCGCCGGGCGCGTTCTTGTGGCTCACCTACGCCATGCAATGCCAGTACGGAGCCCCGGTGGCCGGCTCCGGCATGTGGTTTGGAATTGTCGTGGCGCTGCTGCTCTGTTTCGCCACCGCGATCGCTTATGCGGAGCTCTCCAAGTTGTATCCGGGCGCAGGCTCCTCGTACTTCTTCGCGGAGCAGGCTTTTATGCGGCGCACCAAGTACGCGCCCTACGCGCGCATCGCCAAGTTCGTCATTGGTTGGGCCAGCCATCTCTACTACTGGATCTATCCGGGTGTGATGGTGGGCGTCACGGCGATCCTGGCCGGCTACCTGATGGGGCAGTTCTTCCCCGAGACGTTCAATTCAGGGGTGCCCAGCCCGCTCTTCATGATCCTGTTCTGCCTCGTCTTCGGATACGGTGTGGCCTACATCGCGTTCCGCGGCGTCAACGGCTCGACCGCCGTGAACATGGCCATCAACGTCATCCAGATCACCGCGCTGTTGATCTTCTCCTTTATGGCCATCAGCTACCGCATGAACCACAAGGAAGGCTCGGCGGCCTACACGCTCGACCCCGATGGCAACGCCATCAGCACGGTGCTGGCGCAGGACAAGGCCGGGAAACCGATCAAGGACGAGAAGACCGGCGAGTACGCCGTGGAGAAGGACGCTGACGGCAAACCCAAGACTTTCACCCTCACCTACGCTGCGGATGCCGCCATGACCCTGGAACCGGCGGACGCGGCCAAGCCGGACGGAGAGAAGGTCTCCAAGTTCCAGTTCCACGAGACTGCTTCTTCCGTAGTCTCCCCGCACTCTTTCAGCTTCGCCATCATCCAGGCCTGCATCGCGATCCTGATTCTGGTCGGGTTCGAATCCGTTACGTCTATGGGCGAGGAGGCGAAGAACGCGAAGCGCGACATTCCGCGCGCCGTGTTGCTGTCGCTTGCCATCCAGGGCGCGGTCTGCTACCTGATTGAATACTTCGCGGCCAGCTATTTCCTCAACAGCGGCTACACCATGACGACCGCCGCGGGCTCGTCGGCGCCGATCGGTGACATGATGACCATCGTCGGCACGTGGTTCTTCGGCAGCCCCAAGGCGGGCCAGTGGTTCATGCTGGTCCAGGCCTTCACCGTCTTCCTGGCGCTCATCGGCACGACCCTCTCGTGCCTCAACACCGGCGCGCGCGTCACTTATGCGATGGGACGGGATGAGGAAGTGCCGTCCCATTTCGGACTGCTCCACGGCAGGACGCTCACCCCGCACCGCGCCATCTGGACGCTGGCCACGGTCTCAGCGGTCGTCGGCGTGATCTGCGTGTATTTCAATTTCTGCGGCCCGGCTGCGCAGACTGACGAAGTCATCGCCGGCCTGCCCAAGAACGT
The DNA here is from genome assembly GCA_050010835.1 of Planctomycetota bacterium. Classification (GTDB taxonomy): domain Bacteria; phylum Planctomycetota; class SZUA-567; order H5-PLA8; family H5-PLA8; genus JAPLOD01. Next base: position 2,681 of record JBEKKG010000420.1, on the reverse strand, counting down.
CTGGTACAGCTTCGGGATCTTCAAGAACGATACGGCCAAGAACATCCCGGCGATGCTGCTGGTGATGACGCTGGTGAGCAACTTCGGCACGTTCCTGCTCTACATGCTGACCTGCGTCACGGCCGTGGTCGCGTTCAAGGAGCACGAGATGTTCAATGGCCTCAAGCACATGGTCATCCCGGTCTTCGGCCTCATTGCCAACCTCTTGTGTATGCTCTTCTACCTGGTCGGCCCGTTCTTTGTGGAAGGGATGAGCAAGATGGAGCCTTGGGTGGCGCTGGGCTGCGCCGGACTGTGGGGCGGCTACGGGCTCTACTACTTCGTCCACTCAAGTAAGAAAAAAGGCAAACCGGTGTTGCTGTCAACGCCGGAGGCGAAAGCGGCCCATGCCTAACCCGGGTTTTACAACGCAGAGGTTGCAACGGGGCTTGGAACCGCAGATGGACGCAGATGAACGCAGATGAACGCAGATACAAAAGAGTTCTCTTCCTATCCGCGTTCATCTGCGTCCATCTGCGGTTTCAATTACTCTGAGTTGAATGAGTGGTGAGAAATGCTGGCTAACCCGGACATCTTCAGGACTTGCCTGGCCGCCTTTTGGGTATTCATCGTCCAAGCCGGCTTTGCGCTCATCGCGACAGGTTTCACGCGGGCCAAGAACGCCAGCCATACCATGCTGATGAACATGATGGTCTTCTGTATCGGCTTCATCGCCTACTACGTCTGCGGCTTCGCCTTCATGTTCGGGGGCCAGGGCCGCTGGTGTACGCCGCACGGCGCCAACATCCTGGACAATATGCTCAGGATCGGCGGCACCGGCGGCTGGGGCCTGCTGGGCACAAAGGGCTTCTTCATGAGCGGGCTTGGCGATGCCCAGGTGCTGGGGTTCTTGATGTGCCAGGTGCTCTTCATGGACACGGCCGCAACGATTCCGACCGGCGCGATGGCTGAGCGCATCAAGTTTTCGGCCTTCATTTGGATGTCGTTCTTCACGGCCGTGCTTGTCTATCCCATCTTAGGCTGCTGGGTCTGGGGCGGAGGCTGGCTGGCGCAGCTCGGCAGCAAGCTGGGCTGGGGCAGCGGCGCGGTGGACTTCGCCGGCTCGGGTGTGGTCCACATGGCGGGCGGCTGGACCGCGCTGGCCGGGGCGTTGGCGCTGGGCCCGCGCATCGGCAAGTATGGCATGAAAGGCCACGCCCGGCCCATTCCAGGCCACAACATCCCCCTGGCCATTCTGGGCACCCTGATCCTCTTCTTCGGCTGGTTCGGCTTCAATTCCGGCAGCCCGCTTGCCGCGGCCAACGGCGCTCTCGCCGTAGCGGCGCTGAACACGCTGCTCGCCGGCGCCTGCGGCGGCCTCAGCGCCATGCTTTATATGGTGTACGTGCATGCCGCGCGCAGGCCCGATCCCGGCTTATGTTGTAACGGCATCCTTGCGGGCCTGGTGGCCATTTCCGCGCCCTGCGCCTTCGTCTCTCCGGGCGCCGCGGTCATCATCGGCGCGGTGGCCGGCGTGTGGGTGGTGGTGGCGGGGCCGTTCGTGGAGTGCCAGCTTCGAGTTGACGATCCCGTCGGCGCGTTCGCCGTGCATGGTTGCAGCGGCCTGTGGGGCGTGCTCGCAGTCGGCCTCTTCGCCTGCAATACCTGCGCGGCCAACGGCAGCAACGTGGTTGGCGTCTTCCCGCTCGGCGCCCCGGAAGGCACGCCCTGGTTCACCTTCGGGCAACTGAAAGCGCAGCTTGTGTTCGCGCTCTCCGGCGTCGCTTTCGTTTTCGGCCTCCAGTACGCCTACCTGAAAACCTACAACGCGATCTGGGGTCTGCGGGTCAGCGCGGAGGACGAGTTGGCCGGCTTAGACGTGCCGGAGACGGGTTGCCCGGCCTACCCGGACTTCGCCAGCCGCGATCGGCTGAGCAGCGGGTAGGACAGCCTTTCCAGGCTGTCGGGACAGGCTGGAAAGCCTGTCCTACCGTTCCACAATTTCCTCAACGCGGCTCTAGCCCCTAGCCACTAACCCCTCGCCTCGGCTTCCGCGACCAGGTCGGCGACATTCTCGCCGGCCAGCTCGAACAGGCGCAGCACGACGTCGCCGATCTTGTTGTCAGGCGTGCTGGCGCCCGCGGTGACAGCGACAGTCAGCGGGGTCTTGGACGGCCACCAGTTCTCATGGATGACCTCGCGCTTCGCGGCTGCGGAGAAGTGCCGGATTTGGCCGCGCGAAATCATGCAGGCGGCGTCGTCAATATGATAGGCAGGGCATTTCTGGCGTGAGATCTCCACCAGATGCGTGGTGTTCGAGGAGTTGTATCCGCCGATGACGATCATCACGTCGGGCGGCGCCTGCAGCAGGTCGTTGACGGCGTCCTGGCGGTCCTGCGTAGAGCTGCAGATGGTGTCCTGCGTGCGGAAGCGCGCCTGCGTTTCGGCCTCGCCGTAGCGTTGGACGAAGGCGCCGCGGAAGCGCTGGGCGATCTCCATGGATTCGGTGGAGAGCATCGTCGTCTGATTGGCGATGCCGATGCGCTCCAGGTCCTTGTCCGGATCGAAACCGGGCGAAACCGCCTTGGCGAACTTGCGCATGAACTCCTCGCGGTTGCCCCGGCCCAGGATGTACGCGCAGACGTAGGCCGCCTCGTCCAGGTCGCGGACCACGAGGTAACGCTGCGCGCGGCTGGAGGTGG
>JBEKKG010000419.1:0-6638 GCA_050010835.1 Planctomycetota bacterium | reverse complement strand
CAGGCCCATTCAGGCGCGCCAGAGCGGTTTGCTCGAGCGCAGCTGGCGCTGGTGCCGGCGGAACCGCGCTGTCGCCGGCTTGCTTGTCGCGGTCGCGGCCTCGCTGCTCTTGGCCTTGGTGGTTGGATGGGTCGCTTACATCCGGACGACAGAAGCCCTGGCTCGGGAGAAGCAGCGGCGGCGGGACGCTGACGCCGCCACCCAGCGGGCCGAAGCCAATGAGGCCCTGTCGCTGCAGGCGTTGGATGAGATGTTCAACGAAATCGAACCGCCGGACGAACTCTTCCAGCCGGGCCCTGGCCCGGCGGGTGGCCGGCCGGAACGGCCCGACCGGGGGCGGATCGAGTCGCGGGAGAAGGCGGCACTGCTGCAGAGTATTCTGAGGTTCTACGACCGCTTTGCCGCGGAGAACGCAACCAACAGCACTCTCCAGGTGGACGCCGCCCGTGCGAATTATCGCATTGGTGACATCCAGCAACGCCTGGGGGAAATAGACAAGGCGCAGGCAGCCTACGAACGTGCCTTGGGAGCCGCCGAGAAACTGCGGGCCGCGTCTCCAGGCAATCCCGACTATACACTCTTGGTGTCCGAGATCCACGGACGCCTCGGCATGACCCTGCGGAAGAAGAGCCGGCTCAAGGAAGCGGAAGAACACCACCGGCAAGCGCTCGCGCTGGCCAAGTCGCTCTGCGACCTCTTTACGGACTCCCCGTCGTATCGGCTTAGCCTCTCACTTGCGCGCTGTGCGCTTGGCGAGTGTCTCCTCGAACAGAAGCAGTTGCCGGAGGCCCGTAAGCTTCTGGAAGACGCGATTGCTGAGGCGAAGGCGTGCATGAGGGACAACCCCAATCGCCGCATCGCAGTGGCTCTCAGTACAGAGTACAAGTGCCTGTCAGAGATCCTCACGGCCTTGGGCGAGAAGACACTCGCCGAAGCGGCGTCGCGCAGAGCAGAAGAGATCGCCCCGGGCCTACCCCAAGGCCGGCCACCGCCGGACCCCAACCGCATCCCCCCGCCTAATCGCGTGGGACCACGCCGGGGACCGGAGTAAGAAGACCGTCTCACTCGGGTTGTGGCGGAGCAAGCCTGGCCGGCGGTCAGACGAAGAAGCCGTTGCACACGGTGGCGCACGGACATATTCTGGTTCCGCTGTGAAGAAGCGGTTACGTTGCATGTGGCTGAGCGGGTGGAGGTGAGGTGAACCCAATGACGACCATGCGCTGCATGAGCAGTGCGCTCTGCGCCCTCGTGGTGCTCCTGTCCGTGGTGTCCGCCTCACTCAACGCGGCTGAGGCGCTGGCCACGGACGTGAACGTGCCGAAGTACGAGTACCTCCCCTTCGATGGCGAGGGGCGTTTCACCTGCGACAAAGGCGACGGAGTGAAAGAGTACCAGGGACTCATGGCGTTGCGGCGGCGCTACGGCCAGAAGCCTTACGAACAGCTTTGGCAAGACGGCCATTGGCAGACGGAGCGCCTTTGCTTCACGGACTTATGTACGGGCCTGCCCATCGTGCGGCTGACGGACGACTACGGCTCAGACTACGTGGATTACCACCGCGGCTCGTGGTCGGCCGACGGCAAGTGGATCGTCTGGCGCCGCAAGCCGGGCATGTGGGAGGCTTCGACGCAGACCCACGGACCGACGGCTGTGCGCTCCGACGGCACCGGGATGAAGCCCGTCTTCCGTGACGTGCCGGGCATGGTGCGCAAACACCAGTGCAGCAAGAGCGATCCGCGGCTCTGTTACTCGATGGTCGGCGACACCAAGTTGGCCGCCTTCGACATCGAGACGGGCAGGAAGGTTCAGGATTTGGCGGAACCCGGCGGCTCCTGGCACCTCAAGATGTCCTACGACGGCAAGTACCTGTGCAGCACCGCCACCAAGGCCGGCGTGCGGACGATCTGGCTTGTGAGCACGGACGGCAAAGAGAAGCACGACGTCACGGTCAGCGCCGCGATCCACGACTCCTACCTCCCCCACCCCACCCTGCGGAAAGTAATCTACTGGTACGAGGGCAAGTTCCACGAGGAGGGGTTCTGCCAGAAGGACTTCGACAACACGAACGAACAAAAGATCAACGTGAAGTTCGATTGGAACCACGGAGACTTCGGCCCGGACCGCGGCGTCCACGAGACCGGGAGGATTTTCCGCTACAACGGTGAGCTGTGGGCGCAGCCGGAAGAGTTGTACAACCCGCAGCCGGGGACCGAATTCTACGATGATCCCGCGGACTTCAACGGCTACACGACTTGGATGCCCAAGGACCTGCCGTGGGCCGTCCAGACGCATATCGTCCATCGGCCGCACCTCAGCGAGTTCTTCCTGGCCGCCGTCGAACCCGTGCCGGGCGACGTGGTCGCCCGCTTCCGACTCGGCTTCACGAACTTGCTGCGCGGCCCGTGTCTCGATTGCGCGGACGGGAGCCCTGACGGGACGAAGGTCCTCTACAACTCGAATATGTTCGGCCAAAGCCAGGTCTTCTACATGGTGATCCGCCGGCCTGAGCCGCCGCGGGAGTTGGCGGCCGCCGCCGGCAAGCTGGCGTGGAAGCCTGCCGCGCACGCGAAGGAGACGCAGGGCTACCGCGTCTATTGCGCGTCCAAGAGCGGCGGGCCGTACGAATGCCTCAGGTACGCACCGGCCAACGACTGCGCCTTTACCGACCCGCAAGGCGTTGAGGGCGCGGCGTTTTACGTGGTAACTGCCGTGGAGCATTCGGGCCTGGAAAGCGGCTACTCCAACGAGGCGGCCGGCAAGCCCGGGACGCCGCAGAACGTCTTCATCGAGGCTGAGCGCGCGAAGCTCACCGCGCCCCTATGGCTCTGTGCGGATGCCCGCGCCAGCGACATGTACTACATCTGGCAGCGCCGGAGCGCCGGCGTCCCGCCGGCGGGCCAGGCCGTCATCCCCGTGACCGTGCCGGCCCCCGGCAGCTACACGCTCTGGGCACGCCTCAAGGGCCGTGACGCGGCGAAGTTCACGTTCGAGGCCGGCGGCGCGAAAGTCGTCCTCGAAGGCAACTCGCGGGAATGGACCTGGGTCAAAGGCCCGCAGCCGTTGACGCTCGCGGCCGGCGCCCAGGACCTCATCGCGACCAGCAGCCTCTATGGTTCGGCGCTGGATTGCCTCTGGCTCGCGGCCGACCCGGCCTTCACGCCTTCGGGCAAGAACGCCGAGCAGACCGTGCCGCCGCCGCAGGTCGCGGGCTTGGCCGCGAAGGCGGAAGGCCCGTTCGCTGTGCGACTTACCTGGACGCCGTCGCCGCGCGGCGACGTGAGACACTACAACCTCTACTGCGCGGCGGAGCAGGACGCCCCACCCTCGCGTGCGACCCTGGTGGCAAGTCCGGAGGGCAGCGAGTACCTCGACTGGAAGGCGCCGCCGAACGCGCAGCTCTCCTACCGGATCACGGCTGTGGACAGCCGCTGGAACGAGTCCGCGCCGAGCGCAAAGGCCGAGGTTGCGGCTGGCCAGCTCAAGGCCGTGAAACTGGAGCAGGCGTTGACGCCCGCGGGCGGCGAGGTCACATTCGACGTGCCGGCCGACGGGACGTACGTGCTCTGGCTGCAGGCCTCCGCCGAGAAGTCTGCCGGCCAGTACGTCAACCTGGCGTTCGATGGCCAGCCAGCCCGGACGTGGACCTGCCAGCTTGAGAACATCCAGGGGCTCAAGGAGATGAGCTTCAGCTATGGCCAGTTCGCCGCATGGGAACTCAAGAGGGGCGCGAGGAAGCTGAAGATCGAGAACAAGGCTGGCCTGCAACTGACCAAGGTGATCTTGACGAACGATTTCTCGTTCATGCCCGAGGGGCATTGTGTGACGAAGTGCCAATGGTAGGGCAGAGGGAGCGCTTGTGGTGCAGGCATCTTGCCTGCGCACATTGGCAGCGGAAAGGGCGCAGGCAAGATGCCTGCACCACAAATGCAACCAAACTGACCCAGACCCCAGGAAGAATCGTCAAAATGAGCTTGAACAATCAGCACAGAGACGCAAAACAACTGCCGCGGTGGATTGTCCCAGGGGCCTGTCCGTCGGACCTCATGTTCGCAGGCTGCGGCGAAGAAATGACATTAGCTGTGGTCTTGCAGAGGACGCACAAGGAGGGACCATGAACCACAACTTAGCCCGCATTATTCACCGCAGAGACGCAGAGAGCGCAGAGAAAAGCAGGGAGAATGGACAGAATGATTCTCGGAATTCTTTCTTCACTCTGCGTCCTCTGTGCCTCTGCGGTGAATGTTCCGGCTTAGGACTGCTGCTCTCCTGTTCTTTACTCCTGTTCTGCGCGGAGGTCCGCCCTGCCGGAGCCGCAACAGCGAATGTGGCCATAGCGGACTTCAGCTTCTCACCTGTAAGCGTCGCAGTGAACGCTGGCGATACGGTGACTTGGAAGAATAACGGTGCTGTGACACACAGCACCACCAGCGACACTGGCGCATGGAATTCGGGGAGCTTGGCGCCGGGGGCGTCTTTTTCCTTCACGTTCGCGACCACCGGAACGTTCCCTTATCACGATGAGTTCTACACTTCAATGACAGCCTCCGTTACGGTCAACCAGGGTGGACCTGGATCTCCGAGTATCACCAGCCCGCTTACTGCCGGCGGCGCTGTGGGCGTGGCCTTCAGCTACCAGATCAAAGCCACCAACAGCCCCACAAGCTACAACGCGGCGGGCCTGCCGTCCTGGGCCACGGTGAAAACTTCCACAGGAGAGATCACGGGCACTCCCAACGCCGCAGGCTCAACCTACGTCACGCTCAGCGCCACGAACTCGGCAGGCACGGGCGTGGCTACGCTGGCCATTGCCATCAATCCGCCTGCGCCTGCGATCACCAGCGCAACGACGGTGGCAGGCACCGTGGGCGCGGCCTTCAGCTACCAGATCACAGCCAGCAATAGCCCGACAAGCTACAACGCGGCGGGCCTGCCGTCCTGGGCGGCCGTGAACACCGGCACGGGACTGATCACGGGCACGCCCAACACCGCAGGCTCACCCAACGTCACGATCAGCGCCACGAATGCCGGCGGCACGGGCTCAGCCACACTGACCATCACGATCGGCACTCCGGCGGCGCCTGTCATCACCGGCCCAACGACGGCGACAGGCACCGCGGGCGTAGCTTTCAGTTATCAGATCGCAGCCAGCAACAGTCCTGCAGGCTACAACGCCACGGGTCTGCCATCCTGGGCAGCCGTGAACACCAGCACGGGACTGATCACGGGCACGCCGGACGCCGCAGCCACAACCAATGTCATGCTCAGCGCCACGAATGCCGGCGGCACGGGCTCAGCCACGCTGGCCATCACGATCAGCCTTCCGCCGGCGCCTGCAATCACCAGTGCGACGACAGCGGCAGGCACCGTGGGCACAGCGTTCAGTTATCAGATCGCAGCCAGCAACAGTCCTGCAAGCTACAACGCCACGGGTCTGCCGTCCTGGGCGGCGCTGAACACCGGCACCGGGGCCATCACGGGGACGCCGGACACCGCCGCCACAACCAATGTCACGATCAGCGCCACGAACGCCGGCGGCACGGGGTCGGCCACGCTGACTATTACGGTCGCCCTTCCGCTGCCGCCTGTAATCAACAGCGCAGCCACTGCGGCGGGCATGGTGGGCACGGCGTTCAGTTACCAGATTGCCGCCAGCAACAATCCGACAAGCTACAACGCCACGGGCTTGCCGTCCTGGGCGGCGGTGAACACCAGCACGGGGGCCATCACAGGCACGCCGGACGCGCCAGGCACAACCAATGTCACGACGAGCGCCGCCAACGCCGGCGGCACGGGGTCGGGCACGCTGGCCATTACGATCGCCCTTCCGCCACTGCCCGCACCCGCATTCAGCCCGGGGGCGGGAACTTACATCGGCGCGCAAGCCGTGACGATCTCGTGTGCGACGAACGGCGCGACAATCTACTACACGACCGATGGCAGCATGCCAACGGCCTCATCCCTGCAATTCACCGCGCCTATAGAGGTCACTGCCCCGGCTACTCTCCTGGCCTTCGCCACAAAACCCGGCTTCCTTGACAGCCCTGTGGCCGGCATAACGTACACGGTCTACCTCCCGAATCCCGGCGGCTCCGGCGCAGCAACCCCGAATACGAACGCCACGGCGACCAACCCCCTTGACGGTACGACGGTCACGGTGGCCGCTACGGACGGTGGCGTGGTGATCTTGCAGGTGACCCAGAACGGCGGCGCTTTGCCTGCCGGTTATACGGTCTCGACGGACTTCGAGGATGTCTTTGGCAAGGTCCTCAGCACTGTTCCGGGGCCTGCGCCGGCCTGCACGTTCTCGGAACCGGGCATGTATCTGGCGGTGGTGACGCTGACTGGCACGCAGGGGAGTCCCCCGGGCACGGTGGAACTTGCCCTGCCCATCAGCGCGGCCCACTCGGGGCTCGCCGAGGTGATATGCACCTGCTCGCCACGATAGGACGAGGTCGCGAATATCCAGCCCCGCTTGGCCCAGTCCAGGCACTGGCCAAGGCTGTCGGGGAAGATCTGGACACCGCCCGGCGCTTCGAAGAGAACAGATGACTCGATCGACTGCGGTGATAATCTGAGCAACCAAACCGGGGAATCGGCCCGCGAAAATGCGGCGCCTTTGCCAGCAGTTCCAGCACGTC
>JBEKKG010000418.1:0-6642 GCA_050010835.1 Planctomycetota bacterium | reverse complement strand
CGACTATTCACCACAGAGACACAGAGAACAGCCGCAAGGTTCTTTGATACCGCAGATGAACGCGGACGAACGCAGATGATACAACACTTTCTTTCCTTATCTGCGTTTATCTGCGTTCATCTGCGGTTTCAAGAGTTCTCTGTGTCTCTGTAGCTAATTCACGTTCACGCGGACCAGCACTCCGTAACGGAGCGGAGGCAACATGAGCTTCCCTGCTTCGAGTTTCGCTCCTGTGAGAGTTTCAGGCCAAGTGGAAAGAAGCGTGACCGCGCCTTCTTTCACGCCCGCTGGCGACAGGTCGAAAACCAGGTCCTTGAGGGCTTCAGGCTCCTGGCCGTCGCGCAGGACCAGGTCCCAGCGGTCGGCTTTGTTGCGGACGCAGGCCAGGACGTGCTTCTTGCCGCGCAGGCACAGGAACCAGGCTTTATCGTTGGAGAAATCCGCGGCCTTGAAGTCTTCCTGGTCCAAGGCCACGCCGGCGATCAGTTCGCTGAAGGGCTTGAAGGCCGGCCACAGGTTCTTGCAGTCCACGTAACAATCCCAATGCCAGATTTGCCCCGTGCCGGCGGCGCCCGCGAAAAAGGCCGGGTACGTCGTGTCGTGAAAGATCAGCCCGCGGTGGTCGCTCCCGTAGAAGCGGAACGGGCCGCTGTGGCAGTCGTTCACGGCGCCGGTTTCAGCCAGCAGCACGGGCCGGTCGGGGCGCCGGGCCAGGTTGACGGCGTCAATCGAGAAGGCCACAGGGTCGCTGCAAATCTTGTAGCCGGCGCCCTGGTCCAGGTAGCGGTGGACTTGTTGAAAGGCCATTTCATCCATCTTGAAGTCAACATGGTGCTGCTTGGCCCAGTCGCTGTCGTAGCTGCCCAAAGAGTTGACCACAAGCTGCCTGGGGAACATGGCCTGCAACTCGCGCAGCATGTCGCGGGTCCAGTCGCGCTTGGCGTCCCAGTCGCCTTCGCAGGCATTGATCTCGTTCCAGAGTTCCACTACGGCCACGGTGGGATCGCCGCCGTAGCGGGCCGCGTAAGCCTGCACTTTCTTGAGCCACAGCTCGCGCCACGTCTTCTCCTTGAAGAACTCATTCATGTCCTTCGGGCTGCGGCCGTCGTCGGGGTGCTTAAGCGTGCGCCGCATGGGCGCGCCGGGCCTGAACGAGCGGAAATAATCCAGGCACAGTTTCACGCGGACGTTGTCGGCACGGGCCAGTGCGACCACGCGGTCCAGCTTGTTGAACGCCAGGTCGTCCATCTTTCCGGCGACGTCCGTTTGCGCTTCGAAGTAGCCGTTGGCCGCCCAGATGCGGATGAAGTTGCCGCCGTTGCGGGAAAGTTCGCCCAGCCAGCGCCGGTACTGCGCGCCGCCCAGCGTGCCGCGCGCCCCCGTGGTGCCGAATTCCTTGCCCGAGGGCAGAGCGAACGTTTCGGGCCAGCACAGATTCAGGCCGATGGGGCAGAACGAATCCCCATTGCTCAAGGCAAAATAGCGCGGGTCGCGCGCACTGACCACGACGTAGCCTGGATGAGCGGACGGTTCGCAGGCAATCTCGCCTTCAACGGCCGTGTTCTGGCCGCTGAGCCCCCTGAAGCGGTACGTGCCGGGCTGAGCGGGCGTGAAGCGCACGGCGGTGACGGGCGGGCCCTGGGGTTTGAGCGTTTCGTAGCCGTGGCGGTCGTAAGAGAATTCCGCGGGCTGGTGCGCGAAGGCCGGACGAGATTCAGTCTTGCCGTCGGGGCCGGTGAATTCGACGCGGTCCACCTTGAGTTGCGCGTCGAATTGCCGCTCCCAGCGGCCGTAGCACGGGATGTTAGTTTTCACGGGTGGTTCTCCGGCGCGAAGAGGGGCGGACAACAGCAGGACCAGCACAAGACAGCGGAACGCGGTGGGGCGGAAGGAGGAGGAATGGAGACACATTGTTGTTGTTTCCTTGAGTCTGGGTGAACAAGAATAGCACGAAGCTCAGGAGAGGACAAGGGGCCTCTGTCCTGAACGTGTTGCGCAGCGCAGAGATTGTGCTAATGCTACTTGGAAGAACAGACGCAGCACTTGCGTCGTTGCCACAGGGATGAGGAAAGATGCGGAGCGGCAAGCAGAAACTCGCAGGCAAGGGCAAGACACTCTTTCAGAAGGTCTGGGAGGCGCACACGGTCCGCGTGCTGCCCAATGGGCAAACGCAACTGCTCATCGGCCTGCACCTGATTCACGAGGTCACCAGCCCGCAGGCGTTCGGGATGCTGCGGGACTTGAAGCTCGGGGTGGCCTGCCCTCAAAGGACCTTTGCCACGGTTGACCACATCATCCCCACGGACAACCAGGCTGAGCCGTTCAGCGACCCGCTGGCTCAGGAGATGCTCGACGCTCTGCGTTCTGCCTGCCGGCAGCACGGCATCAAGTTCTTCGATGTGGCTTCTGGGCAGCAGGGGATCGTGCATGTAGTGGGGCCGGAGCTGGGTTTGACGCAGCCGGGCTTGACGATTGCCTGCGGAGACAGCCACACCTCCACGCACGGGGCGTTCGGTGCGCTTGCGCTGGGTGTCGGCACCAGCCAGGTGCGGGACGTGCTGGCGACGCAAACGCTGGCGCTCTCCCCGCTGAAGGTGCGCCGGATCAACGTCCACGGCAAGCTGGGTCCCGGCATCAGTGCGAAGGACGTGATCCTGCACCTCATCCGCACACTGGGCGTCAACGGCGGGACGGGCTACGCCTACGAGTACGGCGGTGCGGCCATTGAGGCTATGGACATGGAAGAGCGGCTGACGCTGTGCAACATGTCCATCGAGGGCGGAGCGCGCGTGGGCTATGTCAACCCCGATGAGAAGACCTTTGCCTACTTGAAGGGCCGCCAGTACGCCCCCAAGGGCGCGGCGTGGACGCAGGCCGTGCGGCGCTGGAAAGCTGTCGCCAGCGATCCGGGGGCGGCCTACGACGACACGGTGGACCTGGACGCCAAGGGCCTCCGCCCGGCGGTGACGTGGGGCGTGAATCCGGGCCAGGCGGTTTTCGTGGACGAGAACCTGCCTGGGCCGGAAAGTGCGCGAGACGCCGCGGAACGTGCAGCCATCACGGATGCTCTTGAGTACATGAAACTGCGGCCCGGCGCGCCCATGAAGGGCACGAAGATTGACGTGGCCTTCATTGGTTCCTGCACCAACGGGCGCATCAGCGACCTGCGGGAAGTGGCGCGGCACGTCGCTGGGTGCCACGTGGCGCCGGGAGTGAAGGCCCTGGTGGTGCCTGGTTCCACGCTGGTGCGGCAGCAGGCGGTTGCGGAAGGACTGGACAAGATTTTCACGGCCGCGGGGTTTGAATGGCGCGAGCCGGGCTGCTCGATGTGCCTGGCCATGAACCCGGACAAGCTGGTGGGCGACCAGGTCTGCGCTTCGTCTTCAAACCGCAACTTAAAGGGCCGCCAGGGCAGCCCCACGGGCCGCACGCTGTTGATGAGTCCGCTGATGGTCGCGGCGGCAGCGGTCAGGGGCGAAGTGGCGGATGCGAGAGAAGTGTTTGGGCTGGCAGGGGGCGGCGAAAGACGATGACATTCCTTTACTGGAACCTCAACGGGATGGACCTGACGGATCCCACCATGCGCATTGCCACCAGGCACGAAGTGGATGTCATCGCGCTGATTGAGGTCGGCGATGGGCGAGACCGTCTGAACAGTGAGCTCTGCTCCCAACAGAAAGTGTATCATCTGGCAGAAGGTCCTTTGCCAGAGGACGAAAGCGAGTTCATGGTTTTCACCAGGTTTCCGAGTGAATTCATGCCGCTGGTCCATAGTGAGCAGAGAATGATATTGCGAAGAGTGCAGTTGGCGGGCAAGCTTGAAATACTTTTTGTTCTGGTCCACTTAATGCCGAAGGCCTACCAGTCTGAGGCAGAAAGAGAGCAGTCATTCGAGACCCCCTTGCATTCAGCGAAGATCGCGGAAATCGAAGGCGGCGATGAACACCCAAAGACAATCGTGGTCGGGGACTTCAATATGAATCCTTTCGAGCCATCAATGGTCGCCGGAGTTGGCTTCAACGCCGTTATGACAAGGCGCATAGCCGAGTCCAAAAAGGAGCAAAGAGAAGTTTGCGGCCCGAAATATCGCTACTTCTATAACCCGATGTGGGGCAGGTTTGGCGACACGACAGCGGGTCCTGGAGGCACCTATTTCTTCGACCACAGCGGTCATCACATTAACTACTACTGGAACATTTTCGACCAGGTTCTCTTGCGTCCGGCGCTACTTCCATACTTTGACCATAAGGACCTGGACATTGTAACTCACGACGGTCAGAATTCCTTGTTAACGAGTGCCGGGCGGCCAGACGCGGACAGTGCGTCTGACCACCTCCCATTGTTGTTCAAGTTGTCGCTTTAGAAAAGGAGTCAGCCATGCCTGGAACAGTCAGTCTTTGGCCCAAGGACTTGTTGGAGCAGGTCAATGTCGGTGTCGGAACGCCTGCTGTGATTCTTAAGGAGCAGGCGGCTCTGCTGGGAGAGCAGACAGGGAAATTGGTCCAAGGACGGGTCACGACAAGAGGCATAGAGGGAAGCATCATCACGGATTTTGACCTCGTTGTCCCGAGCCTCGACTACTATTCTTACCTGCTCTTGCGGACCCAGCATGGGCCGTATCCATATCCTGTGAAGGTAGCGGCCCAGAAAATACCTCCTGCCCTTGCCTTGGCTCTAGCCGGACAAGGGGGCGAGGATGAGGTGGCAAAGGACGAGAAGGCCTTTAAGGAACTCCTTCAGCGAATCTTCTCCTCAGAGCAAACAAAGAAGATTCTCAGAGCGCTCTTGGAGCAAGCCCAGATGGCCACTAGAGGAAAAGAGGGCGGCGAGGAGAGGGAAGCTGTGTTTGGCTCCTTCGAATCGCCAATCCAATGAGGATGCTGGCATCAACAAGCGCGCGCCACTCTCGCCACTCTTGGAGTAGCCGATCAGATGGCCACTAGAGAAAAGGATACCGCAAAACATGCCACTTGAGAAAATCACCGAAGTTGTGGGAACCGCCGTCTATGTCCCCGGCGACGACATTGACACAGACCGCATCATCCCGGCGCGGTTCATGAAGTGCGTGACTTTCGACGGGCTGGGCAAGTTCCTCTTCTACGACGCCCGCTTCGACAAGGCCGGCCGGACGCTGGGCCATCCCTTGGACGACCCCGGGCACACGGGCGCCTGCATACTGCTGAGCGGCCGGAACTTCGGTTGCGGTTCGTCGCGCGAGCACGCTCCGCAGGCCTTGCGAAAATTCGGGATTCGCGCATTGATTGCGGAGAGCTTCGCGGAGATCTTCGCGGGCAACTGCACCACGCTGGGGCTGCCGTGTGTGCAACTTCCGGGCGCCGAGATACAGCGGCTCGCCGCGGCCCTGGCTGCCGCTCCGCAGGCCGCCCTGCGGATTGATCTGGCTGCCGGCCAGGTTTTTTGGGCAGGCGGCTCCGCGGCCTTCAAGATGAAGGCCGGCGCGCGCGAGGCCCTCTTGGCCGGAGAGTGGGACGCGCTCGCGCAATTGCTCGATGGCAAAGAACAAGTTGCAGCACTGGCGGCGCAACTGGGGTACTAAGAGCAGGGCCCCATTGACCACTGCCTCGGGGAGGAACTGCACTTGCGCCACTTCACCAAACCAATCGCTTCAGTCCTTGCGCTGCTGGCCTTCGTTCTGCTGGCAGCGGTCCAGGCTGGAGAACCGTCTGCCCCGGCGCTGGAAGCTGAGCCGAGCGCGGATGGGCTGCTGACCTGGTGGCTGTACGCGCCGGTGCAGAAAGAAGCCGCGGCCAAGCCGCCGCTGGGGGCGCGTGAAGGCGCGCCCGTGGCGGAAATGCCCGGCAATTGGGCGCTGTGCGTCGCTCCCAGCCGCTTCGTGGACTTCAAGCCGCTGTTGCACGGCGGCACCGGGACGCTGTGGGCCGCGGCCCGCATTGAAAGCCAGGCCGGCGGCAAACGCCATTTGCGCGGCGGCACGTATTGCGCCCTGCGCGTCTACCGCGACGGCCAATTGGTGCTCGACAAGCCCCAGCCGCTCGCGGCCTACGCAGACGAGGCCGAAGCGGAGATCGAACTGCCCAAGGGCCAGTGCGAGCTAAGCGTGGCCGTCAACACGCACCAGGGCTTCTGCTACTTCTGTCTCAGCCTGACCGAGGGGCGCGAGCAGGGCGGGCAGTTGCGCCGGGTCCCCGGCGATAAGATCGTCATTCCCACGGCGGCCGGCAAGACGCCCGAGCTGGCCGGCGCGGTGCTGCAATCCTTCAGTTTCAACGCTTCGGCAATGTTCGTGCAACCGGGCGATGCCGTGTCGCTCTCGGCCGGCCTGTATGGTTGCGTGCCCTGCGGCCTGGGTCAGCTCACTGGCCGGATCCTGGGCCCCGACGGGAAGGCCATCGTTGACGCTTTGCCGCCGCGCCTCGCCGCTGAACTCGCCGGCCCCAACGCGTGGCAGGCCAAGTTTACCTCAGCCCCGGGCGCCGCGGTCAGCGATGTTTACACTCTGGAGCTCGCCGCCGGCGGCAAACCGCTGGGCCTCAAGAAATGCGAACTGTATTCCCTCCCGGGCCTCAGCACGGCGGCGCAGAAACTGGAAGCCGAGATCAAGGCGCGCGCCGCCAAGGCGCGCCGTGCGCTGCCCAACGCCGCCCTGGCCGCGGAAAAACT
>JBEKKG010000417.1:0-6694 GCA_050010835.1 Planctomycetota bacterium | reverse complement strand
GCAGGCGGCGGCGGGAGGGGCGCCAACTCCCTTGAGGATCTCATTGGCGTAGGCGGAGGGGCCATTCCTGGCACGGGCGGCAGTGTGGTTGGCCGGGCTGGTAGCGCCAAAAAGGCAACAGCCCCAGCCAAAGACGACACGACCAAATGGAGCATGGAGGAACCGCAAAAGGGGGCCGACGTCCCCCTGGCGGACCTGCCTGCGGAACTGGAGGACATCGTCGGCGAGTTGATTGACAAAGAAGAAGACATGAAGAACGTCGAAGACGTTTCCACCAAGTGGCTCGACAGCATGGACAAGGGCGTGGGCAGGGAGGCCAAGGAAAAGAACGCCGCAACGACTTACAAGGGCTTTGATACGGTTACCGCAGGGAGCTGGAGTGGCAAGTACCGCAGCGACGGTTATTATTTTGTTTTGGACGGCAAAAAGGCGCCAGCTACCACCATAAACCTGAACGCCAACGCCGCCGTTGGCATACTCAGCTTTTACGGCCCCAATCCCAACCGTCTCGAACCCGCCCTCCGCGCCTACCGCTATTTCCGCTCCGAGAACGCCCAGCTCACTTTCCGCGATTTCCTCCGCCGCCCCGCGCCTGTCCCGCCGCCAGAGCTCACCGACCTAGGGCTGGACGAACAGCTCTACATCGAACGCTACGGCACGCGGCCCTTCGTGGATTGCGCGCGCGAAAACCGCTCCACATTCGGCATGGACGTGGACACCGCTTCCTACACGCTCACCCGCTCCCGCCTGCGCGACGGCAAGCTGCCCGAGGCGGATGCCGTGCGCGTCGAAGAGTTCCTCAATTACTTCAAGCAGCCCTATACCGTCGCCGGCGAGGATGCCTTCGGCGTCTTCGCGGAAGGCGGGCCGGAGCCGTTTGGGAGCGCCGGCGTCTCGCCGGCCTCTGGGAGCGCCGGCGTCTCGCCGGCCTTTTACGAAAAACATGCCGGCGGGACGCCGGCGCTCCCAGTTGGCGGGACGCCGGCGCTCCCAGTTAGCGGGACGCCGGCGCTCCAATTGCTTAAGATCGGGATCAAGTCGCGCGAGCCGCGGCCCGATGAGCGCAAGCCGGCCATGCTGACCATCGTCGTAGATACTTCCGGCTCGATGATCCGCGACGACAGGCTGGGGATGGTCCGCGGGGCGCTCGCGGGTCTGGTGAATGAGCTGGCGCCCGATGACGCCGTGGCCATCGTGGGCTTCAGCGGCCAGGCCGAACTGGTCCTGCCCCGCACTCAGGCGCGCCAGCGGCAGCGCATCCTGGACGCCATCGAAACGCTGGAGCCGCACGGCGCCACGAACGTCGAGGCCGGGCTGAACCTGGCCTATCGCGTGGCCGACGAGTGCTATGCGCCGGACGCGGTCAACCGCATGATCCTGTGCAGCGACGGCGTGGCCAACGTGGGCGCCAAGGGCCCCGATGAAATCCTCAAACTGGTCCGCGTCTTCGCCGGCCGCGGCATTGATCTCTGCACCGTCGGCTTCGGCACGGACCTGTACAACGACGAGATGATGCGCAAGCTGGCCGATAACGGCAACGGCAGTTACCATTTCGTGGATTCGCTCCAGCGCGCGCGCGAAATTTTCAGCAAGCAACTCCCGCCGCACCTCAACGTCCTGGCCAAGGACGCCAAGGTGCAGGTAGAGTTCAACCCGGACGTGGTCGCTCGCTTCCGGCTGCTGGGCTACGAAAAACGCAAGATCGCCAACAACGATTTCCGCAACGACAACATCGTCGCCGGCGAAGTCGCCCACAGCACGCTCATCACCGTGATGTACGAAATCCTGCGCAAGCCCGGCAGCCACGGCCAGTTGGGCAAAGTGTATCTGCGCTGGAAAGACGCGGGCTACCGCCACCTGCCCGTGATCGAACGCAACTACCCGTTGAGCGAAGGACTCTTCGCCGGCGACCTGCCAGGCGTCTCGCCGGACCTGCGCTTCCTGGCCTGCGTGGCCCGTTTTGCCGAACTGCTGCGCGGCTCGCCCTGGGTGCGCGACAGTTCCTACGCCGCCGTGCTGGAGCAACTCAACCGTTTGCCGCCGGATTTCAAGCAACGCGAGGAGTGGAAGGAAGTCCAAGAGTTAGTGGGGAAGGCGCAGGAGTTGAGCGTCAAGCAGTGGATGGCGGAGCTCAGGTGATTGCGGATTGTGGATTTCTTCGAGGTGCGGAGGGAAGTTTTACAATCTTCTTACAAGGCTCTTGCCAGGGCGTGACCTGCTTCCGCGTCTAATGGAGTAGGAGAGCAGGAAGGATTGGGGGTTGGGGATTGCGTAACCGAGCCGCGACCGTAAGGGAGCGGTTTCATCGTTCCCATTCTTCCCATTCCTCCCATAGCACGTAAGGCTGCGATCCCCATGACCGCTTGCTTACGCGCGCGGCTCGGAGATCGAAGGGTTGCAATTTTGGATTGGGGTGCAACGCATGAGCAAATTCATTCTCGCGGCAATGTTCGTCTTCTCCTGCCTGGTTGGCTTGCGGGCCGGCGAGGAACCCACGCCCCCGCCCCTCGTCGTGCGCGAGCGCACCGTCTACGTGCCTTACGAGAAGCTGAAGGAGACCTTCGAGAAGGAGGGCAAGGGCGTCTTCCTGCCTTATGAAGAGTTCCTCAAGCTCTGGAACGCCGGCCAGCCCAAGGAAAAGCCGCCCGAAGAGATCAAGCCGCCCGCCGACGCCGTCATCTCCGGCGGCAGTTACACCGGCGTGGCCAAGGAAGCGGCGGTGCGCTTCGAGGTGACTTACAAGGTCAAGGCGCTGGGCAAGGCCTGGAGCGAACTGGCTTTGCCGCTCAAGGACGTGGCCGTTGAAACCGTGACACTCAGCGACCCGCAGGCCGTCTTTGCGGCCAAGGGCGACGGCTACACGGCGCTCTTTCTCAAGCCCGGCGAATACACGCTGACGCTCGCGTTCTCAGTGCGCGTGGATTCCAAACCGGGCCTGCGCAAAATCGAATTCGGCATTCCGCCCACAGCGGTCTCACGCCTGGAAATCGCCATCCCCGAAAAGGACTTGCGCGTCGAAGTCACGCCCAAGATGGCCGCAACCGTCACGACGCCCGAAGGCGCGGGCACCAAGCTGCTGGCCTTCGTCGGCAACGCCGCTCAGGTGGCCGTGACGTGGATGCCGCCGGTGGGCAAAGTCGAGAAGGGCGAAGCCATCACGACCGCGTCGCAGACCATGCAGGTGGAGCTTGGCGAGCGCATCCTGGTCCTCGATACGGCCATCGTCTACAAGATCGAGCGCAACGAAGAAGAAGTCTTCCGCATCCGCCCGCCCAAAGACATGCGGCTGCTCTCCGTCAAAGGCAACAACATCCGCGAATGGGTCACGGAACAGGACGTGCTGCTGGTGCGCCTGCACTCGCCGGTGAAGGAGAGCTACGCGCTGGCGCTGCGCTTCGAGCGCGTCCTGGCCGCCACGCCCGACAAGCTGGAAGTGCCCTTTCCCGTTTTGGCCGGCGTGCTGCGCGAGGACGGCTTCATCACGCTGGCGCACGAGGCCGGCTTGCGCGTGCGCGTGGAAAGCTCCACGGGCTTGAGCCAGGTTGATCCACGCGAATTGCCCGAACCGCTGCGGCGGCCCAACTTGCTGGCCGGCTTCCGTTACCTGGCCCATCCGCTGGCCCTGGCGCTGAAGATCGAGCAGGTCCAGCCGCAGATGCAGTCCTCAGTCATCGCCGTGACCAGCCTGGGCGTCGAGGAAGACGGCATGTTCGGCACCGTCGAGTACCAGATTGCCAAGGTGGGCGTCTTCACGCTGAAGCTGAAAGTCGAGAGCCGCTGGGAACCCGTGACCATCGGTGAGCCCGCGACTGTCGAGGATTTTCAGACGGCCACGGAAGGGCAGTACAAGGTGCTGACCGTCAACCTGAAGAACAAGGCGCTGGGAAAATTCCTTTTGCCCTTCAAGTTCACCGGCCCCAGCCGCGCCGAGCCCAAGGACCTGACGCTGGAAAGCGTGCAGGTGCCGGGCACGCAGCAGGACAAGGGCCTGCTGGGCGTCAGCGCGCCGAAGGCTTTCAAGCTGACCACGGTCGAGCGCAAGAATATGTCTTCAGCGAACGTCCAGCAACTCGTCACCAGCGGCCTGCTGGCGCAACTACCGCCGGACTTCGATCTGCCGCTGGCGTACTCGTACAACCAGCAGCCCGCGTCGGTGAAGGTGACGCTGGAGCGGCGCCAGACGGAGATCCGCGTCACGGGCTACCACACCGCGATCATCACCGAGGCCGGGCTGGACATGACGCACAAACTGGAATACGTGATCACGTTCGCGGGCGTGGACAAGCTCCAGTTCAGCGTCCCCAGCACCTTGGACGACCGATTGCTGGACATCAAGTGTCCCGGCTTCAAGGAGAAGAAGAAGACCGGCGAGAAGGAAGGCCGCAGCACGTGGGAAGTGCTGCTCCAGGAGAAGACCCTGGGCGTCGTGCCCCTGACCATCATTCACAAGGAGAACCTGAAAGAGTCGGAGCCTGAGAAACCGCAGGAGCTCACGGTGCCGGACGTCCGCCCGGAAGAGGTCAAGGCTGAGACGGGCTTCATCGCCGTGTGCAAGGAGAGCGCGCTGGAGATCGAACCCGTGGCGACGGGGTTGGAGCCGCTGGAAACCGTAAACCTGCCGACGGAAATGCGCCCCAGCAGCATCAGCAACATCTATCTGGCCTACCGTTATTACCAGCCCGAGCGCAAGCTGACGCTCAAACTCGTCCGCCATGTGCCAATTGAGCTGGCCAAGGCCGTGGTGGATTTGCTGCGCGTTACTTTCGTCGTTTCCGAAGAGAAGCAACTCGCGGTGAGCGCCGAGTTGTGGGTCGAGAACGAAAAGGGCGAACAGTACCTGGAGCTGAAGCTGGGCGACAAGGACGTGCGCGTGCGTTCCGTGGCCGTGAACGGCGTCTCGACCAGCCCCCTGGAACGCAAGGGCGGCGGCACGCTCGTAAAACTCGCCGCCGCGGGCGGGCCGTTCCCGGTGCAGATCATCTACTCCATGCCGCTGGGCGAGGGCGGCAGCAAGCTGGGGCCTCTGGGCGGGCTGCAACTGAAGACCTTGGAAGTGCTCGAAGGCGAAAAACAGCACGGCGTGCCCGTGAACAAGATCGAGGCCGAGGTCTGGCTGCCCGAAGAGTATTCTTATCTCGGCTTCCGCGGCACGCTCCATCCCCGCCCGGCGGACGAACCGCCCTCGAACGCGCTGGCCTGGATCAACTCGCTGCGCCAGCAGCGCGGCGCGGCCCGGATTGACCGGCTGCCGCCGCTGCTCGGGGCCTTCGTCACCGAGGGGCGGCGCTTCAGCTTCCAGACGCTGGATCGGATGGGCACGCTGTCGCTGAACTACTGCGACCGCAAGCTGCTCGTGGTCTTCGACGTGCTGGTCTTTCTCGCGGCCCTCGCCGCCGGCGTATTGCTGGCGAGGAAGAAAGCGGGCTGGGAGCGCCGGCGTCTCGCCGGCCTGTGGGTCTGCCTGGGCTTCGTGCTGGTGCCGCTGTGCTTGCGCTGGTTTGCCACGAGCGACGCCAGGGAACTCTTCAGCGCGTGGCTCGCCGCCGGAGTGGCCCTGTCGGCTGCGTTCGTTGCGTGGCACGCTGCGGGCGCGTACCGAGTTTGGCGCGCGGAGCGCGTGGCCAGAGCGCCCGATCCGTTCCTCGAAGAAGCGCCTGAGAAGCCCGCGCCGCCGGAAAGCCGGCGGGACGCCGGCGCTCCCAAACCCGAAGCGCCGCCGGAGGTCCCCAAGGATGCCGGCGCTCCCAAGCCGGAAACGCCGGCAGGCGAGAAGCCTGAAACCAGCCCGAAGGACCAGGATAAGGGCACTGGCGGGGAGGAGCAGAAGTGAAACGGCTTCTCCGAACAAGTTGCGATGGCTTTTCTGTTCCCCCTTCCCGTGGGGAGATGGATTGCGCCAGACGTTCTTGTGCCACGGATATGCCGCCGCAACGCGGCGGCTTATCCGTGCTACCCGCTGCTGGCACGGATGAGGCCGCGCCAAACAACCGGCGCGGCCACATCCGTGGCACAAGTCCGGTGATGCACCCCAAATTGCCCACCAACGCGCACAGTGCGGATTTTAGATTTTCAATTTTCTCCCGATCCATCGGGATTCAATTTTTAATTTTCAATTCCGTTGCCTTTTCCGTGCTCGCCTCTTTTGCCGCGCTTGCGCTCGGCCTCGTTTGGGCTGGAGAGGAACAGGCCCCTCGCCCCTCGCAACCGGAATTGCGCACGGTCGAGGTCTATGTTCCTTATGAGGAGTTCCTCAAGCTGACCGGCAAGGAAAGTGATGCCACGGTGATGTCGCTGGACGAATACCGCGCGCTCGTCGGGCTGGCCATCTTGCGCGGCGCGGCGAAAAAGGAGGCCGCGCTGCCGCCCGTGAAGTGCTCGTTGGCTGAAGCCGTCTACACGGGCACGGCGCAGGAAGCAGTGGTGCGTTTCGACGCCGCCTTCAAAGTCGTGTCCGCGGTCCCGGAATGGGCGCGCTGCGACCTGGGGCCGGTGCTGCCTGGGCTGGGCCGCGTGACGCTCGACGGCGAACCGGGCTGGGTGGTGACGGACAAAGGCCGCGCCTGGCTGCTCGTCAAAGGCGCGGGGACGCACTCAGGCACGCTCTCCTTCTCCTTGGCGCCGCAGAAGGAGGAGGACCTCCGCAAAATCGCCGGCACGCTGCTCAGCGCGGCGACCGCGGTGCTGCGGCTCGAAG
>JBEKKG010000416.1:0-6704 GCA_050010835.1 Planctomycetota bacterium | reverse complement strand
TTTGGACCATGGCTCTTTGACAATTGAATAGAGACAGCATTGAGCTTTCAGGTGGCCGAACTCGCTGTTGATTATATCGTTATTCTCATGGCCTTATATCTTTATCTGCACACGATTCTATCCCTGTTATATCGTGAAACGATCCCTAGCATATCTTGAAACGATCCCTAGTATATCTTGAAACGATCCCTATTATATCTTGAATCTATCCCTAAAAGGCCAGTATTTTAAGGACTTAGAGTAATGGACAGTCGCTGGGACCTTGTGGCCTTGTCCCGGGGTAACGGGGGGAAAAGGGGACAAGGCACTCGATCTACGCCCCAGTGAAAAGGGGACAGGGCACTCGAACCACGCCCCAGGTCGTGGAACGTGGCTCGTTCCCCGAACCCCGCTCCCCGCTAGTTTCCCGGTGCATTTGAAACGTTCCGGGTACAGTGACGCAGCTAACGAAGGACAGGATAATGGGAGCTTCACTGTTCAGGCCGTGCGCTCCAACGAGGCGGCAGTTGACGCCACTCCCTTGGTAAAGCTCCTCAGACCTTACGCAAAGGGCCTGCAAACACTGTGCAGAAACCGATCAATCATGCGACAAAACGTTTCAGAAGTTAACTGCCTTCCGTACTGGTGTTTCTCTCATAACACCATTTGTAGTAGGAAGTTACATCAGCGCGGCCCCATCCGTGCTCACCGTGGCCGCACGGCTGGGAATGGTCCCGCCAGGCAACAGAGACGCGGTCTCATTGCTAAGCTCGACCGGCTTCGCAGGCCGCAGCGTCTCGCCAGGTTCCTCGCTCGGCGGCTTGGGCATCCGCGCCTCAAAGTCGAGTGCAAGGACGGCCGGATGAGCCTGCCTGCCGCCGACTACGGCCTCATGCAGTCCCGCGTGTTCGCGGCGCCTCGGGCGGACCTCGGGCGCGCCGCCCTCGATTGGTTCCGGGCACAAGCCGGCATCTGGCGCGCGTTGCCGCCGATCCCAGAAGAGCAGAAGCCGCAGCTCATGACCGTGCCTGAAGACATTCTGCCGCTGCCTGACGGCTGGACGCTCAAGGTCGAGGGACAGCCGGATCGCACCGTCCGCCTCGGTGTTTTCGGCACGCTTGGGCTTCCGGAGAATACGATAGTGACGTTCGAGAGGACGGTGGCCATCCCTACAGCCTGGAAAGGGCGGCGTCTCCAACTGGTCTTCGACGCGGAGCACTGGTTCTGGGGCATTCTTCCGAGCGCGAAACTCCTCGTGAACGGGAAGGAGGGGGCGCTTCGCCAGCCCATCAAGCCCGAGGCCCAGCCCAGCTTCGCGGTGGACGTTACCGAGGCTGCGGCTGCAGGCACGCTCACGATTCGTCTCGAAATTGATGGCGTGAAGGCCAGCACCTTGCGAAAGGAGAAGACCGGGCAGTTCAAGCCTCACGGTGTCACGGGACTCTTCTACCTGCAGGCGATTCCGCCGGCTGTCAAAGTCGAGCCGTTGCCGGGTGCGTGGCAGGCTGCGAGCGCGTTCGGGCGGCTCGCCCCCGTCAAGGCCGACAAGAAGACGCAGTGCGTCTACCTCGAAACTCGTTTCACGATCCCGAAGGATTGGCCAGCCAAGCGGCTTTTCCTGGAATCGCCCACGCACCTTGGGTTTCTGCTCCTGAACGGCTATGCCTTGCAGACGCCAGCTTGGATGAAGCGGCTGGATGTGAGCGGCATGGTCCGGCGAGACGGCGGCGAGAATGTGCTGCGCTGGGTGCCTGAATCGCGCCAGTGCCCGGCATGGAACCGCTCATACCAGGGCGCGGTGCCGGCACTGACGTTGGCGTGGACCGAGTAAGCCTGTACCGCAATCAGGGGTCAGGGGCGGCAACCTGCACGGCGCGAATGTCGTCAAAGAAGACCTTGTAGCCGCGCGATTCGGGCGCGGCGACAAGCATCAGCGTGCCATACCCGACAGCCGGCGGGAACATCTTGCACGCGGCAGGCTTCCCAACCGGCTCCCAGGTGTCAGGACCTTTTCTGCGATGCAGTGTCACTCTGCCCTCCGCCGGTCCCACGCTGCGGCTGGGCAGCCAGGCGTCAATCCGATACCATACGTCTCTCTCGAATGTGCCCAGGACCTCCGACTTCGCCTCCCTGGCAGAGGCGCCCGCGCCGGCTTCGTTCATTGGGATTGTCTTGACGGTGCATTCGCCGAATGCAAGTCCGAGAACGCGCCGGCCGGCATCGGACGCCGCCGCGCGGATCTCGATGCCAAACTGCGCGGCACTTCCCGCGCCTTCAACGCGGAATGCAAATGAAAACTGCAGCCATCCTTCAGGCGCATTCGGGAACGGCGTCACCCAACCACCGAATTCGATCACCTGGCCGGTACGGTCAAAGAGCAGCGACTGCTTGCCGCCAGCGGACTGTATATTGCTGATGATGAGCAGATCGTCGCCGTGCTTGCCCCAACTGGCGTACCAGCCTTTCGGCGATTCTCCCGGTGTCTGACTCTCAAAGTCCTGGACCCACGGCCAGAGCTTGCCTTGCGGTTGACCGGCAGCGAGTGGCGTGCCGGGGCATACTGCCGCCAGAACCGCGACGATGACCGCGATAGGACACCGAACGCCACGGTGCCCCGCCTGTCTCTCACCAGTAAATGTATTCATACGGATCCTTCAGTTTGAACTCCGGTTGGTACAGGACCGGGCCACGTGCCACGCCATCCGGGGACTCTTCCACGCTGTCTTCGCGAGACAGATTGGCCCAGAAGCCCAAGCCGCGGCTGCCAGAGGCCAACTTCAGCGTGATCACGTTTTCTCCGGCGTTCAGCGGCACTCTTACCAGGTGGCGGTTGGGCATGGGAGCGCCGTGGCCGTGGTCCATCCGATAGACGACCGTGCCGTTGACCCAGACCTTGGCCCAGTAGTCTATGCCGAGCCGCAGCGTTGCGGTCCGTGGCTTCTCCGTGCGCACGATGCGCGTGACATAGGCAATGGAGCCTTCCTTGGTCGTCTTCAGCAGAGCTTCCAGATCCAGGTAATCGTCTTTGCTGGCCTGGACCGTGGGTCGGAAATCAAGGGCCTTGCCATCCTTGCGCGTGTACGGAATGTTCGGATTGGTGTCGCCGGCAACAGCAGCTTTCTCGCCGGGGAACTCCGTATCCAGGAGGCGCGGAATGTCCTTGGCCGCGTTCGGCTCCGGCTCGAACGGCCCCAGCACATTCCAGTGGCCCAACGTTTCATACGACGGACCGGACAGCAGTGTCGCCAATCGCTGAGCCGATGCCGGCGCCGGCGTCGCGCCGCAGTTCGTCAGCAGTTGACTTGCCAGTTGCACAAGACGGACCTGGCTGAGTTGCGTGGCTTCGAACTCCGCCGTCTCCGCCGCGTAGCGCTTGCGCAGTGCCAATGGATCCACTTGGCACCGCAGCAGAAAACCCGCACCCTCTCGCTGCAGCAGAAACGCTCCGCCGGCATGCAGCGCTGCAGTGGCCGGTTGGCCTTGCGGGTCGAAGACGGCGAGTTTCAGTGCGTCGCGCCAGCGCAGCAATCCCGGTCCGATTGCCTTGAACAGGGGACCTGTCGGTTCCGGCGCGCAGTGCCACTCGGCCTCCGAGCTCTTGAATCCGTCGGCCTCAAGTTCCACCTTTGTGCGCGGCAGGATGAAGACCCGGCCGCCGTTGCCTGCGAATGCCTTGAGCGCCTCGGGTGGCATCGTGTGGCCTTCGCCGAGGACCACGAGTGTTTGTGCCGGGTTGTCGAGCGGCGCGCCGGGGTCAACGGCAACGCGCAGCACTTCGAGCAGTGCCTTGCCTTTGGGGCCTCCGGCGTAGCACACTCTCCGCGTCGGCTCGACAGGCTTCACCGCTTCCTGAAGAAGATTGCGGGCCAGCGAGGTCGCGGCAGGATCAACGCCGACACGCTGGGTGAGGTCGAGCGAACAGTAGAAGACTCTGCCCTGGCCCTGGCGGAACTCCAGCAGCGGCGAGTAGTCCAGATCGAATTCAGCGACGAGCACCGGTGTGAAGCCGACGACCTGCGGAATCTGCAGGACGCAGGATGCGACGGCGTGTGTATTGGTCCATTTTGGAGCGTGCATCACGTCGCCCGCTCGCGCAGCTTTGCACTCGGGCAGCAGATTGGGCGTACCCCGCCAGTTGACCAGGTCCTCCGGTCGTATTCCGTCCAAGATCGAGCTGGCGGTGTCTCTCGCGAAGACATAGCGCGGCATGGTCTCAATGGATTTGAACCCGAGACCTTCCCAGACTTCAGGACGCTGTTCGAGAATGACAACCTTCAGCCCGCGCGCGATATCCCGTGGCGTGTACGGCAACTGCTGTCCCGGCCCCAGGGCCTCACGCCCAACGATGAGGAGTTCGATTCCGTCGAGCGGCTGCCCCGGCTGCCAAGGCTGCGTCGTTATGCCCTGGGCTTGCAGCCAGGGCGTTGAAAGCCCCTTGGGGTCGAGGACCGCAGCCTTCGCCTTCAGATCCAACGCGGGAGGTTTCGGAAAGACCTGTAGAGCGAACACATCGCGAGCAACGGTGGCCTCGCCTTCTCTTGCGCTCAAGGACAGTTTCAGTTCAGTGCGTTCCTGTACCGGAGGCAACGTTGCCTCGATGGGCGCAAACGCAATGTCGCCTGTCGAAACGTCCAGCCTGGCAGTCCCCGATGCAAGGGCCTTACCGTCGTTACCGGCGAGCGTCCATTCTGCGACCAGAGCCCGGTGGCCGGGGCCGTCCCAGACAACGGCGATCTGCTTGCGCAGCGGCTCGCCCGCATAGAACGCGTGAGTTTTGTCGGTGTGCCTTGGCGCGCCGGCCAGATACGCGAGCAGCGGCTGTTCATTCTTGGCGCGGATGTCGAAATTGGGGTTGGCCCAGTCGGGCCGCTCCTTCAAAGGTCCTTTGATGGATGCATAGTGACTGAAAATGTTCTTCTTGTCCCAGCCGGGCGGATCGCCGTAGCCAACGGCAAAATCCCAATAGTAGTAGCCGGGAACGCCCCACGTTCGCCACGAGCGGTCTGTGTTTCCCACGAACAAGCGTTGGAAGGCCCAGTAGAGCGGATAGTCGTCGAAGGCTGTCGCGCCCTTCCGCGGACCCCCGACACTCATGTCGGCGCCGTGGCCGCTGGTGTTTCCGAGGCTAAGCGGCATGATTCGCTTCCGGCCGTTCGCCGTCTCGGTTCGATACGCTTCGTCGCCGAAGTACATCGCGAGGTACTCGGTCATGAGAAACTGTTTGCCCTTCCAGAAATTGGCCGTATAAGGCTGACCGAACTCGACGGGAAGATACGGCATATCGCCGGTTGCCGCCCACTCCATGGGCCATTCCTCGCGTTCCTGCAACGGTGCGAAATTCAGATACGAATTGCTCGTCGAAATGTCGGAAAGGTTCCCATCGGCGTGGCTATAGACCAGGCGCGTGGGGTCATGCCGCCTGGTGATCTCCACCGCTTTGAGGATGACGTCAGCCTGCCCACCTTTGTAGTTAACGCGCTTGCCCATGGTATCGGGATGGATGCCGTCTCGCGGGCAGAAGCTGTTCATGCCGATGGTCCATGCCAGAATGCACGGATGATGCCGGTAGAGGCGAAGCCAGCGTTTGATCTCGCGTTCGTAGTCGGCCTGTGCCCCGGGGTCCTTGAGCAGAGCCTGCCGCAGCTTCCCCACGGACGGTGCGAGCATTAACGCGCCCATGCCTTGCGTGTCGAGGGCAACGAGTAGACGCTCGTCCAGCAATGGCGTTTCCGACCACGTACACCACCACGCCGACTCATTACACTGGTGATAAAAGACGCTGCGCCCCATCAGGCGAAAGAATGAGAGGGAGTGCTCGGTCAGGCCACAGGCCGTCCAGTCGAGTCTCCAACGGGAAATGTGGCCATTGAGCATGATATGCCGGCCGTCGGCCCAGATCTCTCGGAAGCCGAAGGAGGTCGTTTTCCGGTCAAGTACCTGATCCCCCACACGCAGGCACACCGTGGCAGAATAGAGGTAGCCGCGCTCGAGTTCCCACAGGATTGGGTTCTCCCACTTCGATTCGAGCTTGTGCACCGCGCGACCCGGCGGCAAGGCGAACCGCTCGCCGGCAAACGTCAACACCGTCTTGCCATCGGCATCGGCATCGGCAATCGTCACCTCGAGCACTGCGTTGGCAACCGCCTGTTCGGCGTCGGTCTCGATTTCCATCGTTACCGTCTTGCGGCGGAAGGAAGTGACGGGGAAGATGTCGGTCAGCGCAGCGGGGCGCGGCATCGCCAGCACTCGCACCGGCGCCGTGATGCCCATGGGCCACTGCTCGACAGGCGCCGGGTTGGCTCCGTTTGGACCGCGCGCAGTGTACCGCAGCGGGTCTTTTTCGAACGGCCTTGAAATCCCCGTGTAGTCACGAGTGACAAAGACTCGGACGACGTTATCTGCGCCCGTGCGAGCGTGCGGGGTGGCGTCGAGTTCCCCACCGGGACGAAGCAGTTCGGCAACGCGGTGTCCGTTAACGAAGACGATGGCGTCGCCGGGTTGCGTGGAGACGCTGAGCTCCTCGTAGGTGACGTCGGGGAACATGCCGAGCGGGAAGCCCTCTGCTTTGACCGGCAGCGACTGGCCGGCGCGGCAGAAGACGGGCTGAACGGCTCCGGAGTTCGCGACTTGCAGGGTCTGGTTCTCATCGTTCCAGAGCGCGAAAAGCATGGTCACGTATTGCGAATCCAGTTTGCGCTCCTGCAGATAGGCGCGGATCCTGCCGA
>JBEKKG010000415.1:0-6704 GCA_050010835.1 Planctomycetota bacterium | reverse complement strand
GGGGCTGAGGCCATCAAGTGGCAACCCGCTCCGCACCCAGCCGACGCGGCGCTCTTCTACCAGGCCGATCTCCTGCCGATTTGCGGCGGGGACCAGTGCGTCGTCTACATGAAGGCGCGCGTCTCGTCGCCGAAAGAGCTGAAAGTGCGGCTCGACATTGGCAGCGACGACGGGGTCAAAGTCTGGGTCAACGGGAAGGTGGTCCACGCCAACAATATAGAGCGCGGCTTGAAGCCCTGTGACGACAAGGCCGAAGCCGTCCTCAAGGAAGGCTGGAACGATTTCTTCCTGAAGATCACGCAAAACATCATGGGCTGTGGCGCATGCCTGCGCATTCGCAATCCGGACGGCGCAGTTATCGAAGGGCTGAAATTCGAGTGACAGTAGCGCAAGTTGGCAACTTGCGCCACGCCCTTACGGTTGCGGCTCAGGCGGAATGGTTATTTGTTGTGTTGACCTCGGTGCTGGGGGAATCCGGTTGGAAGTCCACCGTCAGGCCCGGCAGCGGGGTCGCCGAACCATTGCGCTTTTTCGGCTCGCCCCAGATGCGCACCGGCATGATGACCATAGGATAACCCAGCCACTGCAGGTTATTCTGAATGGCCAGTGCGGTCTCGTTGTGCAGGAAACGCTGATACCAGGTCTCGCGCTGAAAGACCAGCTTGCCCGCGAAGAACATGGCTTTCTTGTAGCTCAGCGCCAGCTCGCAGCACTGCTCGACAGCCGGGGCCACGGGTTCGTTGCCGATCCCCATCGCGCTGGAGGCGGCGAAGCCGAGCTTGCGGGCCAGGGCCACGTACTTGGTGAGGGCCAGCTTCGTCTCGGCCCGGAGCCTCTCCACCTCGCCGGTGCCTTTGAAGTTGCCGGAGTCCACCACGCCTACGGAAACAAAGATGATTTGCTTGAAGTAATCCGGGAACATGCGCCGGATCTCGAGGAACGAATGTATGCCTAAACCGGTATAGCTGCCCACCAGCAGGACCGCGGTAGGCTGTTTGTAATCGAGGTGGCCGGCAGCCGGCTCCGCAGCCCCCTCCGGCGGCAGTTCGATGTCAATCGGCAGCAGCCCCAGGTTGGTGTAGACCTTGCTGTAGTAGCGGCGGATCAGCACACAGAAACCGATCAAGAGCAGCGTTACCAGGAGCGTCAGCCAGGCACCGTCGAAGAATTTCTCCGAAATCACCAGCGTTAGAATGGAGACGCACAAGATCAGCCCGGTCATGTGAATGGGCAGGGCGTGCTTCCAGTCCTTATGTTCCTTGCGGGTGGTGATGTAGAACTTGCACATGCCGAGTTCCGTCAGCGAGAAGGTGATGAAAACGTTGATCGAATACATGATGACCAGCTTGTCCACGCTGCCGTGAGTGCAGAGCAGGGCGGCCAGCGAGGCGCCGCCGATCAACAGGACGCCGTAGTGGGTGGTGAGCCGCTCGGAGAGCGAACTGAAACGGTGGGGCAGCCAGGAGTCCAAGGCCATGTTGGCCATGACCCTGGGGCCGTCAATGAAGCCCGTCTGTGCCGCGATGAAGAGCAGGGCGGCCTCGGCGATCAACGTCAGAATGACGAACCAATTGCCGAAAAACGCGCTGTCCTTAACGAGGTTCTCCAGCAGGGCCGCGTTCAGCGGCCGGTCCGGGTTGGCCGGGTCCACATGCACCTTCAGGAGCAGGTAGCCGAAGAGGATGCCGCCGGCGGTGACAGCCAGCGAGATGGCCAGGTAGGTCATCGTCCGTTTGCCGGTCTCAACTTTAGGCTCGCGCATGATGGCCAGGCCATTGGAGACCGCTTCGATCCCCGTAAACGTGCCCGCGCCCTGGGAGAAGGCTTTGGCGAAAATCAGGAACAGCGCCCAAGCGCCAATGGATTGGTAGCTTCCGGAAATGTGAGTTGAGACGTCACTGAGCATTCCGGGCACCTCGCCACCGTGTTTGCAGACCATTGCCAGCAGCATGACGGCGTGCGTGCTCAGGAAGAGCAGAAAAATTGGAATCAAAACCTTGATGGACTCTTTCACTCCCCGCAGGTTCATAATGACCAGCAACAATATGCCCGCGCACTCCACCGGCACTTTAAGGTGTGCGGCTCCCTTCGGCAGGAAATCGAAGATCGCGTCCGCCCCCGAGGCGATCGAGACCGTGATGGTCAGAACATAGTCAATCAACAAGGCACAGCCGGAAACCAGCCCGGCTTGCGTTCCCAACAGCTTGGTGGCGACAACATACCCGCCGCCGCCCGAGGGGAAGTGCTCGATAATCCGGCTGTAGGCAAACGAAATCACGAAAACCGTAATGGCCGTGGCCGCAGCCAGGAAAACGGCCAGTTCGCGGTGCTCCCCCAAGGCTTTGAAGGCTTCGTGCGGGCCGTAGGCGGAAGAACTCAGCCCGTCCGCGCCCAACCCGATCCAGGCCAGGAAAGCGATCAGAGAGATCTTGTGGAAGAGCCGCGGGTCGTCAACGTCCCGCGGACCGCCTACCAGCCACCGAGTCAATCTTGCTGCCATAGCCTGGAATGAACTCCCTACACCAATGCCACACCCAGACGCGGCCCGGCCGGAACCGGTGTGCGCGCCGCCGCCTGAGGCCTGGCAAAGTGCTTTGGGGCATCACAACGTGCCGCGAGATGCGGAGAGATGTCTTGCTTTCAGGTGCAAAACAGACTGCTGCGCCGCCCTTCGGGCTGCGCAACACGTTAGATCGCCCTTCCATTGCGCCTGCGGGGTTAGCTGTCGGGCGTGGTCATGGAAGTGACCTGGGCCGCCGGTTGCCCGGTGCCATTAGCCCCGTCCTCATCGTCTGCACTGAGGATGTGGTTCCCCCGTACCACGCCTCACGGAGAGGTGTGGTTTAGGCTGCTAAGTTGAAGAGTACCACTTGGGGCGGAAGTGTCAAGCTTTGTCTATATTAGGCCTTAGACATCGGGCATTGGGCATTAGGCTTGGGGTGCGCACGACGAGGGACAAAGCCTAATGCCTGATGCCTATAGGAAACTACGTTCCCGTTTTGTTTTGATGGGCCTGCTTCACCAGTGCCCTCAGCTTCTCCATTTGGGCTGCCGTCAGGATTTTCTCAATCTGTTCACGCAGCCAGTGGTGGTGCTGGGTAGTTTGCCCCGTGGTCGAGGTGGTCGAGGTTTTCGAGGACTGGTTCTGAGCATGGTGCTGCTCAATCTTGGCTTGTAATGCCTTTAGCGCAGTTATCTGGGCAGCAGTCAGGTTCAACTGAGCCGCATGATTCAGGATGAACTGAATGGGGTGGTGGTGATGTCTGTGCGTAGTCGTTGACGGGGTTGTGGTTGTAGTGGCAGTCCCGTCCGCGCGCACCGCTTGTGCGCAGCACAAGCTCAGTACGACGGCCAGCAGCGTGGCTGTGATGAATTTTCCAGGCATGTTGAAGTTCTCCTCACGAAAGTGTTTGAATCTCCGACAGAGTACGCTCCGTCCTCCTTCTCTGAATGCAAACAGCAGATGACGGGCCAATCAGGTGCGCATCCCGCCACGGTCTCCTGCACGGTTTTCTGCTTTCAGCCTGCCGGCAATCGTTTATCATCCAGGTTGCAACATGCAACGCGACTCCGGCGTGTGAGTTGCGTGGCTGGTGCACGGAGGATTGCAGATGAAGAAAGGCATGCTTACCAGGAGAGGGTTCATTACCGGCGTGGCGGCGACGGCGGCCACCGTGACGATCATCCCGCGGACGGCTTTCGGGGCCAACGACAGGCTCAACGGGGCCTGCATCGGCTGCGGCGGCAAAGGCGACGGCGACACCATGGATTTGTTCCACAACGGGGTGAACATCGTGGCTTTGTGCGATGCCAGCGACGGGCCGCTGGACAAGAAACACAAGCAGATCACCGATGAGATCAAGAAGAAGAACCCCACCGCTGACCCCGGCATCAAGAAGTACAAGGACTTCCGAAAGCTGTTCGATGAGATGGGCGACAAGTTTGACGTTATGACCGTCAGCACCCCTGACCATACGCACTTCCCCGCTTCCATGGCTGGGCTCCTGGCCGGCAAGCACGTCTTTACCCAGAAGCCAATGACGCACAATATCTGGGAAGCGCGGAAACTGGCCGAAGTGGCGCGCGAGAAGAAACTGATGACGCTGATGGGCATTCAGGGCCATGCGCATGAGATGGACCGCAATTTGTGCGAATGGGTCTGGGCGGGCGCCATCGGCAACGTCACGGAAGTACACTACTGGACCAATCGGCCTGTCTGGCCCCAAGGCCTGGACCGGCCCACGAAAGAAGAGGCGATTCCTCCTTCCCTGGATTGGGACTTGTGGCTCAACGTCGCCCCGATGCGGCCCTACAATGGCGCTTACTGCCCCTTCAAATGGCGGGGCTGGTGGGACTACGGCGCCGGCGCCATGGGCGACATCGGCTGCCCCGTCATGGATGCCGTGTTCTGGGCCCTGGACCTGCGCTTCCCCACAAGCGTTTCGGCCGAGACCTCGGACCACCACGAGGAGACGGCGCCCAAGTGGTCCATCATCACTTACGAATTCCCGGCGCGTGGAAAACTGGCGCCCTGCAAGATCCTCTGGCACGACGGCGGAAAGATGCCGCCCGTCCCCAAGGATGATCCCGGCTTCAAGATGAACCCCGAATGCGGCGCTTTCCTGTATGGCGACAAGGGCACGCTCTGGCACGACTTCTACTGTGACAGCGCCCGCATCCTTCCTGAAGCCAAGCACAAGGAAGCCGGTGTCGGCAAAATCCCAAAGATCCTCCCGCGCTGCAAGGGCGGGCACATGACTGAGTTCGTCACGGCCTGCAAGACCGGCCAGCCGCCGTTCGGCGCCAATTACGAGTACTCCGCGGCGCTGACGGAGTTTGTGCTGCTGGGCAACCTGGCAGTCCGCGCTGGACAGAAGATCGAGTGGGACCCCAAGGCCATGAAGGTCACCAACTGCGCCGAGGCGAATAAATGGGTGCGGCGCGAACCGCGCAAGGGCTGGGACCAGTACTATAAGGGCCTGGCAGACGTTCCGCCGCTGCCCAATCCGGAAGTGGGTTTGCCCAAGGCGACGGCTGAACAGGCTAAGCCAAATTAGGACGGAGTATTCACCACAGAGACACAGAGACACAGAGAACTGCCTTTATTCTTTTTTTCTCTGTGTCTCTGTGTCTCTGTGGTAAGCAGAGGCAGTTCTGATGCTGAAATGGATACCTTGTCTCTTCGGCCTGCTGGGCGCGATAGCGGTGGGCGTATGGTTGCACGATGGCCCCTCAATGGCCGTCGTGTGCCGCGAACCTGAAGTCACGGGCGACGGTGCGGGTGCGATCCGCACAGACAAGAAAGGGCCAGTCGGACAACTTACCCCGGGCACGGGCAAGCCGGCGGAACTCCCCGGCGACTGGCCCTGCTTCCGCAACCGGCAGCGGGACAATATCTCCACGGACGACGTGCGGCTGGCGCGCAGTTGGCCTGCCGGCGGTCCGCCGGTGCTCTGGGCCTTGGATGTCGGCGAAGGCTACGCCGGCGCGGCCGTCTGGTCCGGGCGCGTCTTCATCCTCGATTACGACCGTGAGCGCCAAAGCGACGTCCTGCGCTGCCTGTCCCTTGCCGACGGCGTCGAGATTTGGCGCTATTCCTACCCGGTGGCGGTCAAGCGCAACCACGGCATGTCACGCACAGTCCCGGCAGTCACCGAGAAATACGTTGTCTCCCTGGGTCCCAAGTGCCATGTGACCTGCCTGGAATCTACGAGCGGGAAGTTCCTGTGGTCCAAAGACCTGGTGGCCGAATTCGGCACTGAGGTGCCGCAGTGGTGGGCCGGCCAATGCCCCTTGATTGAGGATGACAGGGCGATACTCGCTCCCGGCGGCGATGCGTTGCTGGCCGCCGTGGATTGTGCCACGGGCCAAGTGGTTTGGCGCACGCCTAATCCGCGGGGCTGGAAGATGTCGCATGTTTCCGTGGCGCCCATGTCATGCGAAGGCAAGCGCGTCTATGTCTACAGCACGAGCGACGGCGTGGCGGGCGTTTCCGGAGAGACAGGCCAGGTGTTGTGGGAAAGCGACGCCTGGAGCCTGAAGGTTCCGGTGGCGTCGCCGGTGCCGGTGGATGATGAGCGCATTTTCTTTTGCGGCGGCTATGCGGCGGGCAGCATGATGCTGCGGCTCAAGGCCGCTGCCGGCAAGTTCGCAACGCCCGAGCCTGTGTTCAGCCTGAAGGAAAACGTTTTCGGCTCCGCCCAGCACACCCCGATACTGTATGAAGAACGCATCTACGGCGTGCGGCCTAATGGCGAGTTGGTCTGCCTGGATCTGGACGGAAAGGTCCTGTGGGCCAGCGGCACGGCACACCGTTTCGGCCAGTACGGCTATGGCCCGTATCTGATTGCCGACGGCCTGATCCTCGTCCTCGACGAACGTGGCAAGCTCACCTTGGCCGAGGCCGGTTCGAGCGAGTTCAAGTTGCTGGCCCAGGCCCAGGTGTTGCCCGGGAATGAGTCCTGGGGGCCGATGGCTTTGGCGGGCGGACGGCTGATTGCGCGCGACTTGACACGCATGGTGTGCCTGGACTTGGCTGAGGCGAAGAAGTGATTCAGGATATGGGTTGCGGCATGAAGGACAAACAGGGAACAAACATAGGGCCTGCCTCGAACACCCAGCCTAAGCCGGGGCTGACGCGCATCGTTCTTCTGGGTCTGGCCCTGGCCGCGCTGCTCGTGCTCCTTGCGTTATGGGTTTTGACG
>JBEKKG010000414.1:0-6713 GCA_050010835.1 Planctomycetota bacterium | reverse complement strand
TTCTTCCCGGCTACCTGGACCTTGGCGAGGACCGCAGGCTGCGGTTGTTCGAATCGCCCTTCAAGCGCGGTGCGGTCAAAGTTCCCCAGGATGTGGACAACCCAGACCTCACCAACCTCGTCTACATCCCCAACCATTTGTTGCAGGACTTGGGCACCGATATCCTGCTCTACGAGAAGGAGCCGACAAAGCTGATCCCGCAGCGCGACGGCCCCAGGCTCTTCTACCATGTGCTGACCTTGGACGACAAGCGGAGCTGGATGACGAAAGCACAGCTTGAGCGCGTGCTCGGCGGCAAGCCGGATCTGCCGGGCATGGGTCCCACGGAGTTGCCGCAGGGCGGCAAGCGCGGCGGGACGGGCATCTAGCGAAAGATTTTGGAATTTTAGATTTTCGATTTCAGCATGTCCGGCGGCGCAATCGAAAATCGCAAATCGAAAATCCTCAGCCCCGCCTTGCTTCTTGCCGATAATTGAAGCTGGCGCCGCATTGGCGAGGAGCTGGCCCTGTGTTTTATTATCTCCATACCTTGGCAAGCGATTGGTGGCCTTGCCTGTCAGTCTTCAAATCGGTGAGCTTCCGCGCCGCCTTCGCTGCCGTCACAGCGTTCATCCTGTGTGTCACGCTGGGCCGGCCGTTCATCGGCCTCCTCAGGCGCATGAAGATCAAGGAAAGAACAGACAAGACGGACTCCCAGTTCCTCAAGAAACTGCACTCCGGGAAGGATGGCACGCCCACGATGGGCGGAGTGCTGATCCTGGGCGCGACTTTGTCCACCATTCTGCTGTGGTGCCGCTTGGACGTCCTCTTTATCCCGCTCTGTTTCTTCACCCTGCTGGCGCTCGGCCTGGTGGGGCTTTACGATGATTACATCAAGCTTACAGATCCCAAGAAGCACGGCTTGACCAAGAGCGAGAAGATGTTCTTCCAGTTGCTGGTCGGCGCCGGTGTGGGCCTGATCCTCACTTGGTATGGCGACCGCGCGCTGGCCACCAAGCTGGTGATCCCTTTTGTGGACGCGCACTGGTGGCCCGCGCTGGGAGTGTTCTTCGTCGCCTGGGCGGCCCTGGTTATTTCCGGCACCTCCAACGCGGTCAACCTTACAGACGGCCTGGATGGCCTGGCCACCTTGTGTGTCACCACCGTGGCTGTGACTTTCGGCCTGCTGGCCTATTTCGCCGGACACGCGGGGATTGCCGAGCACCTGGCAGTGCCCAGGGTGCGGGGGGCTGAGGAATTGGCGGTGGTGTGCGCGGGGCTTTCCGGCGGCTGTCTGGGTTTCCTGTGGTTCAACGCGTTTCCCGCCGACATATTCATGGGGGATACGGGCTCTCTGCCGCTGGGCGGCCTGGTCGGCCTGGTGGCCCTGTGCATCAAACAAGAGCTGCTGCTGATCCTGATCGGCGGCGTGTTCGTCGTCGAGGCGCTCTCAGTGGTGATCCAGGTGTTCTCCTTCAAGTGCTTCGGCAAGCGCGTCTTCCGCATAGCGCCCTTGCACCATCATTTCCAACAGGCCGGCCTGTCAGAAACGAAAATCGTGGCGCGGTTCTTCATTGTCTCGGTGCTGCTGTCTGTGTTCAGCATCGCCGCGTTGCGCATCCACTGAGCGGGAAGCGGGGAGCGGGATTCGGGGTTCGGGGCGCGGGAACCCCGAATCCCGCGCCCCGAACCCCGCGCCCCGAACCCCGAAGGTGACATGGATTCCGCCCGCCGCAACATCCTGCTCATCACCGGTGCACTGCTCTCGCTGGGTCTGGTGATGGTCTATAGCGCCAGCTTTGTGATGGCGGAGAAGAAGTTCGGTTCGCCCACCCATTTCCTGGAGCGGCACGCGGTCTATTTCCTGGCGGGGTGCCTGGCGCTGGCGGTGACCAGCGTCTGGGACTATCATCGCCTGGCGCGGCACTGGCACTGGTACATTGGCCTGGCCGTCGTATTGCTCGGCACTGTGCTGGTCCCTGGACTGGGGGCCGTGATCAACGGTGCGCGCCGCTGGTTTGCGATCCGCGACCTGACGTTCCAGCCTTCCGAAGCGGCCAAGGTGCTGCTGATCCTGGGCCTGCCCGGCTGGATAGTTTCCACTGGGGAAAAGATCACCTCGTTCCGCGAAGGCTTCGTGCCGGCCGCGGCCGGCGTGGCGTTGGTCGCGGTGCTGACGGCGCTGGAGCCCGATCTCGGCACCGCGGCGTTGCTGGCGCTGGTCATGTCGGCGGTGCTCTTTGCCGGAGGCGTACGGCTCAGGTTTGCCCTGCCGGCCCTGGCGCTGGCCGCGCCTTTGGGCATGTTGGCGGCTTACAGCAAGCTGGGCTACATCCGCGCGCGCGTGGAGCATTGGCTGCACAGCGGCAGCGACCCGCTGGGCGCCGGCTACCAGATCACCCAGGCGATGATGGCCGAAGGCTCGGGCGGCATCTTTGGCGTCGGCCTCGGCCAAGGCCATTCCAAGCTCCTGTACCTGCCGGAGGCGTACAATGACTTCATCTTCGCCGTGGTAGGCGAGGAATTCGGCTTGCTCGGCACGCTGGGCCTGCTGCTGCTCTTCGGCCTGCTGGTGGCTCAAGGCTGGCGCGTGGCGGCGCGCGCGCCGGACCTGCTGGGCACGCTGATTGCCCTGGGCATTACGCTGTGCATAGGTTTCCAGGCCGCCATCAACATCGCCGTCGTCACCCACTCGATGCCCACCAAAGGCATCAGCCTGCCGCTGGTCAGCTACGGCGGCTCATCGCTGATCTTCACTCTGGCTTCCGTCGGCCTGCTCTTGAACGTGGCCGCGCACCCGAGCTGCGACAGGCTGCCGGCCACGCTGGGCGCCTCGCCCCGGCGTAAGAGTGCGTTGTTCAGACTCACCCGCAACCAGCCCAAGCCGGCCGATGGCGCATAGCCCGGTTACAGGCTCTGGTACTTGATGCACCCGTACATCATCATGCTCATCTGCTGGAGCAGGCTGTCCAGTTTGGCGTCCGGCTTCTGGGCGACGAATTCCTGAAGGATCAACGAAGCCTTGTCGAGATTGCTGTAGGCGGACTTGAGCAGCTTGTTGCGCGCGGGGCCGCGGTCCATGTTATCTGCAAGGGCTTGTTTATAGGCTGCCGACCCTTCTTGAATCAGGCGGGCCGCTTCTTTCAGACGCGGCTCAGCGCTGTCATTGAGGAACCCCGACTGGAGCGCGCTCGCGCCTGGCGCGGCGGGCGCGGGCGTGCTGGGCATGGCGGCGAGGTCCGCCAGCGCCTTGCCGTGGCCCGTCGTGTCCAGTTCGTCTGAGGCTTCGTCTTTTTCCGGTGGCGCGGGCGCCGCGGGCTTGGCGGGCTCAGCGGCTGCGGCCGGCGGTTTGGCGTCGGCCGCTGCCGCGGGCTTGGCGGGCTGAGCGACTGCGGCCGGCGGTTTGGCGTCGGCCGCTGCCGCGGGTGGCGGCTCCGTGGCGGGCGCGTTTTTGGCGGGTTCTGCGGCCGGCGCAGATTGATCTGCCACAGCGATGAGTTGCTTGATCTGGTGCTCGCAATCCGTGCCTTGGATTTCCTGAAGCAGCCCGTCCATCACGACCTTGCGCTCCCGGCTGTCCGGGGCGCTCGTGTTGCTGGCAAGGGCCAGGTTCCGCCAGGCCTCTTTGACTTTGTCCCGGTCCTGTTGCGCTTTCTCGGCGAGCGGACCCTTGAAGGGCGCCAGCGGCGTGAGTTCCAGGTAGGCTTCGCGCAGGTGGCCTTGGGCCAGATACTTCTCGCCCCGCGCGGTGGTCTCTTTGAGGAACTTCTCCACGTTGGCAATGAGCGTGGGCCAGTTCCTGGCTGTATCGGCCAGGGGGGCGGCCGAGTCCGGGATGGGCTGTGCTTTGACGGGATTCCCGTACTGGTCGAGCCAGACGATAAAGGGCAAGGTCTTGACGGCGGCAGCCTTGGCCAGCGCGCGGATTTGCAGATTTTTCGGAGACCCTTTGACTGCCGCGAAATGGTCGCTGCTGGCCTGCACCAGTATCGGCCAGGACCCCAGCTTCGCGATTTGCGCCGCGTCAGTGGCGGTGGGGGCGGCATGGGCGCCGTCGCCGGCCCGGGATTTGCCGGCAGCCCGAGCGTGGTAGAGCACCAGCATCACGGGCTTGTCCTTGTTCTCCTTGGACCAGTCGAGAGCATCCTCAAGCGTATCGTGCCAGTCCAGATCGGGGCCTTGGTCCTTGTTGGGCTTGTGCCCCCTTCCCGCGGCGCAGGCCGTGCCCGCGGCGCAGGCGGCAAGCGCCAGCCAGATTATCGCGTTATGCTTCATGTTCGTGCAGGCTCCCTACCTCGATCTTGAGCTGCTCGCGCAGCCCGATGCGTTCCACCAGCCCGTCGCAAATCCAGACGATGCGATCGGAGACGGTGAGCATCTTCATGTCGTGCGTGGCAGTGATGACGGTGACTTCCTTTTCGTCGCACAGTTCCCGCAGCAGCGCGATGATCTCTTCGCCGGTCTTCAAGTCCAGATTGCCGGTCGGTTCGTCGGCGAGAATAATGGCCGGGTCGTTGGCCAGGGCGCGGGCGATGGCCACGCGCTGTTGCTGGCCGCCGGACAGTTCGAAAGGCTTGTGGTGCAGGCGCCGGCCCAGTCCGACGCGCTGCAGCAGTTGCGCGCCCTTGGCGCCGGCCTGCTCCGGCCCCAGCCCCGCGAAGATCATGGGCAGTGTGACGTTCTCCAGGGCGCTCATGACGGGGATGATGTTGAAGGTCTGGAAGATGTAGCCCACTTTGCGGCAGCGCAGCCAGGCCAATTCGGCGGGGGTGAGTTTGGCCACGTCCACTTCCTCGATGTATACGCTGCCGGAGGTGGGTTTGTCCAGAGCGCCGAGCATGTTGAAAAGGGTGGTCTTGCCCGAACCGGAAGGGCCCATCAAAGACATGTACTCGCCGGCGAAAACGTGCAGGTTGATCCCGCGCAAGGCGTGCACTTCTTCCCCGCCGATGCGGTAGACGCGCCGCAGGTCGCGTGCGCGGACGATGACGTCCTTCCGTTTCGGGACTGCGGGCCTGGTGTTCTGAATCGTGGCGGTCTCCATCAGACGAACCCCTGCCCGGGGTTTCAGTCGGGCCGTTCAAGTATACACCAAAGGCCAGCAAGCGCCACCCCTCCCCCTGCCCCCTCCCGCAAGGGGAGGCGAACACAGCGCTGCTCCTGACGAACGATCCATAACTCCCATAATTCCCATAGCTCCCATGAGGAGCACAACCGAACAATTGAAAATTGAAAATTGTAAATTGAAAATTGCAAATTAGAAAAGGTCCCAGGCCCAAAGGAGAAACCCCGTGTCCAGAACCCCGCCCCGTGCCTTCAAGCCCGACCTTGACGAAGCCGCCAGACGCTGGCAGGCCTACCTCGCAGGCGAAATCATTGACCGCCCCGTGGTCTGCGTCACGGCGCCGCGCGCCGGCGCGCAGAGCGTCCCGGGCGTCAACTATCACCAGCGCGTCTTTGGGGACATCGGGGAAATCGTGGACAACGCCCTCGCGGGCGCGGCGGCCACGTACTATGGCGGCGAAGCCATCCCCTCTTTCTGGGCCAGCTTCGGGCCGGATGAGATCGCGGTCTTCTGCGGGTCCGAGTTCCAGTGGAACGACGCTTCCGGCAACACGAACTGGTCCGTGCCGTTCGTGGAGGACTGGGAGCAGGCGCTGCCCTTGCGGCTCAACGAGCAGCACCCGCTGTGGCAACGCATGCTGGCCATCTACCGCCTGGCCGGGGAACGCTGCGCGGGGAAGCTGGCTATGGCCCCGCTCGACCTGCACAGCAACATGGACCTGCTCGCCGCCGTGCGCGGCCCGCAGCGTCTCTGCGTGGACCTGCTGGACCGGCCCGAAACGATTGACCGCGCCATGGCCTCGGCGCGCGCGGTCTTCCCCGTGCTCTGGAACGCCCTGCGCGTTGCCGGCCGCATGGATGAACTGGCCT
Organism: Planctomycetota bacterium; assembly: GCA_050010835.1. Classification (GTDB taxonomy): domain Bacteria; phylum Planctomycetota; class SZUA-567; order H5-PLA8; family H5-PLA8; genus JAPLOD01. Next base: position 800 of record JBEKKG010000414.1, on the reverse strand, counting down.
ACTGCAACGGCGTCTATGCGCCCGAAGGCGCCGCGGTGTTGCAGTGCGATTTCTGCTGCATGATCTCGCCGGCCATGTTCGACCGCTGGGTCCTGCCGGCGCTGGAAGAAGAAGCCGCCCTGGTCAAGCACGCCTACTACCACTGGGACGGCCCTGGCGCGCAGGTCCACACGCAGGCGCTCTGTGCCAGCCGCGGCCTGCACACGCTCTCCTATGTGCCCGGCGACGGCCGCGGTTCGCACATTCAGTACCTGGGACTCATGCACCGCGTCCAGGCGGGTGGCAAAGCCGTGCATTTCTGGGGCTCGCCTGAGGAGTGCCAGGCCGCCCACCGCCAACTGCGCCCGGAGAAAGTAATGTACAGCACGGGCGTGAAGAGCGAGAAGGAGGCCGACGAGCTGCTCAAGTGGTTCGTGAAGAACACGTAGTGAAACCAGGGAACCGGGAATTGTCCCGAGTGTTGAAAAGGAAGACGCCTGTGGGGCAAGGGAAAGGACTTTTCGGCGAATAGATGCGTAGTCTGTCCCCGTATCCCCTGAAAGCGGCGGCGAGTCGCCGCACTCCAGAGCCTACTTGGCGGGCGGACAGGCAATCTCATACCACAGCGTGCCGCCGGCCGGGCCGATCTCGAATTCCAGCCCGCCATCCTTGGCGGCTGCGGCCAAGGCATTCCCGCGCTGGCCACGGTCGTTGAGCGGATAGACCGTTGCCTTCGCCATTCCCGGCAGACGGATCGTGGCCGCGATTGGCTCGATGAGACTCGGCGGCTTGCCCCAGTCCGTTCCCACAGTGGACTTCTC
>JBEKKG010000413.1:0-6714 GCA_050010835.1 Planctomycetota bacterium | reverse complement strand
CCCGCACGGGGTTGACCAGCCCGCGGCGGCGGGCGATCTGCCGCTCGAGGCCATGCTCCTGACTCTGCCTTGTGAGCTGCAAGGCGAGGACCTGCGGGTCAGCGGGATGGTAACGCAGATAGTCCGTGCCGAGGAACAGGGCGCGAGGTTCGTATTGCAGCTCGAGCGCCCCGTGCCCACCGGCCGCAAGGTGACACTGGTTTGGCGCGTGCCGGAGAAGCCCAGCCTGCCCAGCGTCGAGGGCGAGATCGAGAAGTTCTTCGAGCCGCCTAAAAGCGAAGGGGAGGCTGCCGCCGCGCCCAAGTTCTCCCCTGCCACCACGCCCAAGACCCCGCTTGCCGCCGCGCCCAAGGTCCCGCCTGCCGCCACGCCCAAGGTCCCGCCTGCCCTCTTGAGGACCAGTCTGCTCCCAGGCTCCCTGGTGCTCAACGTGAAGGCGCTGCCCCCGGAGATCATAGAGTGGAGACCGGGCCTGCTTATCCCATCCGATCTGAAGACGCCGGAGGAGATTGTGCGCCTCTAGCGACTTTGACCTTTTGGTAACCGTACAGTCCCCCCCGGCCCTTCCCCCCCCGCAGGGCGAGTGGATGGGAAGAACGGGAAGAATGAGAAGGATGGAAAAGAAATGATGATGAGTCCTCCAATCGTTCCCATCCTTCCCATCTTTCCCATTCTCTGCCCCGCGGGCGGGGGGAAGGCCGGGCTGGGACAGAACGGTTACGCCTTTTGACTTTTCGCTTGCCAGGAGGTGGTGTGGTGAAATCCGGGGTTCTGGACATTGTATGTGCCGGCTGCACCGTGGTGGACGCGGTGGGCTTGGGCGTGGATGCGATTCCGGAGGAGGGCAGTCTGGCGCTGTTCGACCGCGTCGAACTGCACCTGGGCGGCTGTGCCCTCAACGCCGCCGTGGGCCTGGCGAAGCTGGGTCTGCGCGTCGGACTCCTCGCCAAGGTGGGCGCGGATGGCCTGGGCGATTTCTGCGCCAGGGCCCTGTCCCAAGAGGGCGTGGACACGCGCGGCCTGAAGCGTTCGGCCAGGGATTCGACGGCTTTCTCCTTCATTATGGTTCCCCAGAGCGGCAACCGGCGCATCCTGCACACACTCGGGGCCAACGCCACCTTCGGCCCCAAGGACATGGATTTGCCGCTGGTCCGGGGCGCCAAGTGGGTCTTTTTTGGCGGCCTCGCCATCACCCCGTCGCTGGAAGGCCGCAACCTGGCCAGCGCCGTGCAAGCGGTCCGCAAGACCGGTGCGTGCGTCGCCGCCGACACCGCGGTCAACAACCGTTTCAGCCGCGGGGATTGGGAACGGATGCTGGCCCCGGCCTACAAACACTTGGACATCTTCTTTCCGTCTGAGGAAGAGGCCTGGTTGATCACCGGCGAGCGCGACCCCAGGAAGATCTGCGGCATTTTCCGCGGCCGCGGGGTGAGGATCGCGGGCGTCAAGCTCGGCGACAAGGGCAGCGCCGTGCTCTCCGACGAGGGTTTCTTCCTCGTGCCGCCCTACCGCGTGAAGTGCGTGGACACGCTGGGGGCGGGGGACGCCTTCATGGCCGGCCTGCTGGCGGGGATGTGCCTGGGCTATCCGCCGTCTCGGGCCGCGCGCCTGGGCAATGCGGTGGCCGCGCACTGCGTGCAAGCCGTCGGAGCGACCACGGGCATCAAGCCGCTGAAGGAGATCTTGGCGTTTCAAAAGAAGCACGATGATTGACTCGCACTGCCACCTCAGCTTCCCCGACTACAATAGCGACCTCGACGCGGTGTTGCAGCGCGCCGCTGAGGTCGGCGTTACGGATTTCATCACCGTCGGCACCGGCCCGGAGGATTGGAAGCGCTGTCTCGATCTTGCGGCAGGCCGCCCTGCTGTGCGCGTGGCGCTGGGCCTGCATCCCAACGAGGCCGGGATTTTCACACCGGCGCTGGCCGAACAGCTCATGCGGCTGGCGGAGCGGGAGGCGCGCGTGGTGGCCATCGGCGAAACGGGACTGGACTGGTATCGCAAGCAATGCCCGCGGGAGAAACAGCTCGAGTCCTTGCGCACCCACCTGCGCCTCGCCGCGGCACTGCGCAAGCCGTTCATCCTGCACTGCCGCGAGGCCGAGCGGGAGATGTTCGACGAACTGGCCGCTTTTCAGTCGCAAAGCGGCGCACGCCTGCGCGGAGTATGGCATTGTTTCACTTCCACGGCAGTTGTGCCGCGGACCGCTGGGGCGCCCGCGGGTGGCGGGGCCGGCGCGGCCATGCAGGCCGCGGAACGTGCCGTGGAACTGGGCTTGTATTTCGGACTGAATGGCGTGGTGACTTATCCCAAGACCGAGGCTTTGCGCGCGGTGGTGGCGAAGTTGCCAGGGGACCGTTTGCTCTTGGAAACAGACTGTCCCTTTTTGCCGCCCCAGGGCTGGCGCGGCCAGCGCAACGAACCGGCTTATTTGACAAAGGTCGCGGCCGTGGTGGCCGAGATTCGCAAGATGTGCCCCGAAGAACTCTGCCGCGTCACGGCGGAGAACACGCGGGCGTTGTTTGGCCTGTGAGCGCCGAAAATCGAAAAGCCCAGAGATCACTTCAGGACGCGTGTTGCCGGCAGCATGCCGCTGCCTGCGGCCGGCAGCACGAAGCTGCTCCCGGCCTGCGCGCCCTGCTCAGGCAGCTTGTAGCATTCGGCCGAGAAGAAGATCTGGACCAATTCGACGGGGAGGCGGCCGTGGGCAGCCTCGTCCATAAGAATCTGCCGGGCCTTGTCGTGCGGGATGCTCTTCTTGTAGGGGCGGTCGGTGGCGACCAGGGCGTCGTACATGTCGGCGATGGCCATGATCCGGCCGTCGAAGTGGATGGCGTCGCTGCGCAAGCTCCGCGGGTAACCTGAGCCGTCGTTGCGCTCGTGGTGCGAGTAAGCGACTTCGGGCACGTCCTTGAGTTCCGGGGGCCAGGGAATCTGGATCAACATGCGGTAGCTCTTGGTGACGTGGCTTTTCATGTCCTCCCATTCCTCCGGCGTAAGGTTGCCTTTGCGCACGGAGAGATGGTGCTGTTCCGCGGGGTTGATCCAGCCGCGCGCGCCGGCGGCCTCAATAACCTGAAGATCGTTGTCAGGGAGGAAAGACGTGGTGCAGGTGCGTTCGATCACGGCCTGCGCGGCTGTCAGGTCGGCGCACAAGCGTGCGTGGCCTTGGTCCAGCACCTGCGCGGCGGGCAGGTGTTCAGCCAGGGCGCGCGCGAGGCAGTCAGCGCGGGACTTTTCCTGCAACGCCACGAAACGCTGGCGGATGGCTTCCATTTCGGGGGGCGACAGCCGCCCCGCTTTGCTGAGGATGTGCTCCCGCACACCGATCTTGCCCACGTCATGGAGCAGACCGGCGTAGCGCAACTGGCGCATGCGGGCGCGGGTGTAGGTAATCTGTTCAAACGGCGGGACCTTGCAGTTGTGTACGGCGAAGGCCAGGTTCATGGATAACTGGGTCACGCGCCTGGAATGGCCGCTGGTGCAGGGATCGCGATCGTCAATGGCCCGGCTGATGGCTTCCACGAACGATTCGAAGAGCAGGTCCATTCTGCGGCGCAAGGCGGAGTTGACCAGGTACACGGCGGCCTGCGAGGCCACCGCCCCCAGGACCACTTCGTCCTTGGTGGTGAAGGGCACGGGCCTGTCCTCCGGTCCCTTCTTATTGAGACACTCGATCACGCCCAGCGTCTCCCCGCGGCGGTCTTGCAGCGGCAGGCAGAGCACTGAAACGGTGCGGTAGCCGGTGGCCTTGTCTATGTTCTGGTTGAAGTGTTCGTCTTTGTACGCATCCGGGACGTTCACCCCCAGGCCTTCGCGGATCACGTAACCGGCAATGCCGGAGCCCGCACTGAAGCGCAGTTCCTGGGTGTCCAGTCCCTGTGCGATCAAGGCATACAACTCGTGCTTGTCCTTATCGAGCAAAAGCACGCTGGAGCGGTCGCAGCCCATGATCCGGCTGGCATGATCCACAATCAAGCCCATCACCTCGTCCAGCTCAAGATCCGAGGAGAGGGAGCGCGACATCTCCAGCAGGAGGGCGAGCTTGCTGGCCTCTTCCTCCAACGCCTCGACACGCTCTTTCAGCGGCGCAGTCCGGGCGACGGCGGTGAGCCGCGTTTGATGAGTCGGTTTGAACCGCCTCGTTCCGGTTGGATGCAACTGCTGTGTCTGCCGGCTCATGCCCGTGGTTTCCCGGACTCAATGTACAACGGGGGCGCCTCAGGGCCGCGGGCGCGCACCAGCTCGCGGATCTCGGACGTCACGCCCAAGTCGTCAGCCAGATCGTCGAAGTTCTCCCATTCACCGTCCCAATCCCAATCGTCGCGCGCGGGGCGGTAACCCGGCGGGGCCAGGGCCCCGACATAGGGGCAGTCACGCGGGAAAGCGCTGACGCGCAAGCCCTCCTCAACCGATAGGCAGAAGCGGTTCACTTCATGCCGGCGTTCGTAAACGGTGCAAAGATTGGTTTTGATATCGAGGTACTTGCAGGGGAAAGGTGTGATGTGGACGGTGCTCCCGATGAAGATCTTCTTGTAACAGCACTTGCCACAGTGGTTGCAGAGCGCCTCGTGAAGAGACCGCTCAATGACGACTGCGGGACTGTTGCCCATGCGCCGGCCGCCTCTCCCCCTCCTGCCTATACTCTAGCGCATAATCACGAATAAGCCAAGAGCTAAATGCGCAAGCCGGACTCGTGCCACGGATATGCCGCCGCAACGCGGCGGCTCATCCGTGCTACCCGCTGCTGGGGGGATTCCGGGGACACGATCCCGATTTCCAAACAGCCGGAAATCGGGTCATGTCCCCGGAATCCGGCCATATCCGTGGCACAAGTCCGGTAATGCGCCCAATGCGCGCTACAGCGCACTTGTGCACTTGACTTTCGCGCCTGGGGCATTTATGAATGCCGCTATCAAGGCTGCGCGATCAATGTGGTGGCGCCGCGGGGTGGGCAGACGCGTTGTGCGGACAGGCCCGCCAAGCTATGAGACCACAAGGAGGGTGCCATGAGGAAACTGCTTTCGCTGTTCGCCGTTTGTGCGCTGCTGTGCTGTGTGAGCGGAGCGCGGGCCGCGGACAAGACCTACAAGGTGGATGATGAGGGCTTCATCCGCAATTGGTTGCTGCTGGACGTGATCCAGTTGGACGACAAAGCCGGCAATCACGACGAAGACAACCAGAAGGAGTTCTTCAACAAGGAGTTCTTCCCGGGCCAGAAGAAATGCGCGCCCAAGGATGGCGACAAGGTCAAGGTGGGCACCGCGGAAAACAAGTGGACGGCCTTCCAGTCCGACGACTCGCTCGTCATGTTTAAGGAGCAGGACAACTCGATGTACATGGCCGTCGCCTACGTCATCTGCGAAAACGAAATGGCCGATGTGAAGATGAAGATCGGCTCCGATGACAGTTCCTGCTGGATTGTGAACGGCACCGAGGTCTTCCGCGTGTACGCTGGCCGCGCCGTGGGGAAGGACGATGACACCACCAAGGCTTTCAAGCTGAACAAAGGCTCCAATACGATTCTTGTGGAGGTGATCAACGGCGGCGGACCGTCGGGCATGTGCTGCCGCATCGTGGACAAAGACGACAAGCCGGTCAAGAACGTCACGATTTCGCTGACTCCGCCCGCGGCTCCGTAAGCCGGGCCCGGATTTCTCAACACAGAGGGCACAGAGGAACGCGGAGGGGTTCGTAGGAACGGATTTGTTGTCTTTTCCAATGTTTTTCCTCTGTGTTCCTCTGCGCCCTCTGTGTTGAATGAGAGGACTTCGCGGCCATGCCCCATCGTTGCCTGCCCCGGCGCCAATTCCTCAAGTGTTCCGGGGCGTCGCTGCTGGGCCTGGCGGCAGCCGCCGGCGAGGGCGAGCCGCCCAAGGCCAAGACGCTGCCAACCGCTTTCGTTTACGACGAACTGTACAAGGCCCATGACACGGGCGCGGGCCATCCCGAACGGCCCGCGCGCCTGGATGCCATTCGGAAGGCGCTGGGCGAGGCAAAACTGGACGAGCAGTTGCTCAAAGTGCCGGCGCGCGCCGCGGCCATAGAGGAGGTCACGCTGGCGCACAGCGCGGAATATGCCGCGTTGGTGAAGCGCGAGGTGGCAGACGGCAGGGCGGCGCTGAGCACGGGCGATACGCCGATTTCCGCGCAATCCTACGCCGTGGCGCTGCAAGCCGCGGGCGGCGCGCTGGCCGCGGTGGACGCAGTGCTGGCGGGCCAGGCGCGCAATGCTTTTTGTGCCTTGCGTCCGCCGGGCCATCACGCCGGTCCCGCGCGCGGCAGGGGCTTCTGCGTCTTCAACAACGTGGCCATCGCCGCGCGCTACGCGCAGCAGAAACACAAGCTGGGCAAGGTGCTGATCGCCGACTGGGACGTGCATCACGGCAACGGCACGCAGGAAATCTTCTACGAAGACGGCTCGGTCTTCTTCTTCAGCACGCACCAGTGGCCGTGGTACCCGCACACGGGGCCCGCCGAAGAGACCGGGAAAGGCAAGGGCCTGGGCTGCATCATGAACCGTCCGTTCCCCGCCGGGTCGGGGCGCGAACAGATACTGGGCGCCTTCAAGGATGCGCTCTTGCCCGCGGCGCTGAAGTTCAAGCCGGACCTGGTGCTGATTTCAGCAGGTTTCGATTCCCGCAAAGACGACCCCCTGGGCCGTTTCACGCTGGCCGACGAGGACTTCGCGGACCTTACAAAGCTGCTGCTGGA
>JBEKKG010000412.1:0-6719 GCA_050010835.1 Planctomycetota bacterium | reverse complement strand
CCAGTGCTGCGCCGCGTCCGTGGTGCGCTCGATGCTGTCCAGGCCGAACTCGTCGGCCGCGTCCAGCACTGCGCTGAATACCGCGAGGCGCGCGGAGCCGCCCTTTTTCTGCGCCGGCCGGAACAACACGGCAATGTGGCGGTCTACAGCGATGGGCAGCACCAGGCCGCCGTTGTAATCGGTGTGCTCGCCAATGAGATTGCTCCGCCCCGGCGCCAGCGCCACACCCACCGCCGCGCCTTTGCCGAAGCGCTGCTCAAAGGCTGCGGCCAGACGGGAACGTTCTTTTTCGAGGTCCATGCGCGTTGCGCTCTCCTGCTCGTTTCCGCCAGCATAACGCAGAGGACCACGAAGAACACAGGGAAAACAAGGAACATGAGGATAAGGATTTCCGAAACCGTAGATGAACGCAGTGTGGCTTGCGGTATAATACCAGGACACGATGGGGGCCTGTGCTCATGGCAACGGTTACTGTTAAAGAAGAGATTGACAGCCTGCTGACACAGCTTCCGCCGGAGAAGCAGCGGCAGGCGCTCGATTTTGTCCGGCGGTTGGGCGGCCAGAAGCCCAAGGGGGTGCCGGGGTCAACGTTGCTCAAGTTCGCGGGGTGCATTGCGAAGGAGGACCTAAGGTTGATGAAAGCAGCGATTGAAGAGGGTTGCGAACAGGTGAATCCAGATGGGTGGTAGCGTCCTATTGGATTCCAATATCGTCATTGCGATAATGGACCAGGAGGAGGAAGTTGCGGCCCGGTTGGTGGGGGCGGATGATCTGGCGGTATCAAGTGTCGTGCTGGGAGAACTCTATTTTGGCGCGCTCAAATCCCTCAATGTCGAGGATAACCTTCGCAGGCTGGACGAATTCTCAACCAATGTTGCCGTGGTAGGCTGCGATGCCGTAATGGGCTGGCACTATGCGCAGGTAAAGAACGGACTTCGCACGAAGGGCCGCCCGATCCCCGACAACGACATCTGGATTGCGGCGCAGGCATTGCAGCATGGGCTGACCGTGGCATCTCGCGACCAGCACTTCCGCGAGATAGACGGGTTGACCGTAGAGGTTTGGTAGCCCACCAACTACACAGTTCCAGCCACCTTGGAAACAATCACCCCGTCGCGCACCCGCGTCCGCAGGTCCTCTCCCGGCGCCACGTCGAAACGAGAGAGCACGAGTTTGCCGTCGCGTGCGCGCGTGGTCAAGGAGTAGCCGCGTTCCAGGACCTTCAGCGGCGAGAGGGCTTCGAGTTTCTCGGTCAGGCCGCCCAGGCGGTCACGCGCGACAGCCAGGCGGCGCTGTCCCGCGGGCGCCAGGCGCGCGAAGAGATCGTCCAGGCGCTGGCGCAACCCCGCGATCCGTTCCTCGGGGCGCTTGAGCGCGTAGCTCTGCGCCAACCCCGCCAGCCGCTGCCGCGCGCTCTCCAGCCGTTGCAGCAGGACCGCGGGCAGGGCGGCCTGCAACGTGCCAAGCTGTGCCTTGATCTCTTCCAGGTTGGGCACGACCATCTCGGCGGCATGGGTGGGCGTGGCCGCGCGCACGTCCGCTACGAAGTCGGAAATAGTGAAATCCACTTCATGGCCGACGGCACTGATGACCGGGATCCGCGAGGCGGCAATGGCGTGCGCCACAGGCTCTTCGTTGAAGGCCCACAAATCTTCGAGGGAGCCGCCGCCGCGGCCGAGGATGAGCACGTCCGGGCGGTCCGCCTCGGGCAGGCCGTTCAACCTGGCCAGGGCCAGCGCGATTTCCGCCGCGGCACCGTCCCCCTGGACGCGCACGCCCGCCAGGACCACGTCCGCGGGCCAGCGGCTGAAGATGATCTTGAGCATGTCCTGGAGCGCGGCGCCGGTGGGGCTGGTGACAATGCCGATGCGCCTCGGGAAGCGCGGCAGGGGCTTCTTGCGCGCGGCCTCGAAAAGCCCCGCGGCGGCCAGTTTCTGTTTCAGTTGCTCGAAAGCCGCCGCCAGCGCGCCGATCCCCAACGGCTCGAGGCGCTCGACAACCAACTGGTAGCAGCCGCGCGCTTCATAGACCGTGAGACGCCCCTGGGCCAGAACCTTCTGGCCGTCCGCGGGGCTGAAGCGCAGCCGCGCCGCGGTATCGCGCCACAGCACGGCAGGCAACTGGGCGCTGTCGTCCTTCAGCGTGAAATAGCAGTGGCCCGAGGTGAAGGTGCGTGCGTTCGAGATCTCGCCCTCAACCCACACGCTGCCGAAGTTCTTGTCAATGCAGTCCTTGATGTGGCGCGTGAGTTGGGAGACGGTCCAGGGCTTGGGCCGCTCGGCGCCCGGCCCACTGCCCGGCCCCGGTCCCGGTGCAGGCGCGCGGCTGATACCGTAATCCGTGAGTCCCCGGCGAAACATCAGGTCCGTGCCTCACTCCGCCGTCTCAGGCGCAGGCGGTCGAGGATGATGTAGACGACGGGTGTAGTATAGAGCGTCAGCGTCTGGCTGGCCAGCAGTCCTCCGACAATGGCCACGCCCAAGGGGCGGCGCAACTCCGAGCCTGCGCCGTAGCCCAGCGCCATCGGCAGCGCGCCCAGCAACGCGGCCATGGTGGTCATCATGATGGGCCGAAAACGCAGCAGGCAGGCTTGCCGAATCGCCGCAGCAGGCTCAAGGCTCTGGGTGCGCTCGGCCTCCAGCGCAAAATCTATCATGATGATGGCGTTCTTCTGGACGATGCCGATCAGCAGGATGATGCCGATCAGGCCCATGACGTCAAGCGGGTAGCCGAAGCCCATCAGCGCCAGCAGCGCGCCTACGCCCGCGGACGGGATTGTCGAGATGATGGTCAGGGGATGGATCAGACTCTCATAGAGTACGCCCAGGATAATATAGATAGCCACGATTGAAGTGCCGATCAGCCAGGGCTGGGAGGCCAGCGAATCCTGGAAGGCCTGCGCGGTGCCTTGGAAGCTGGCGCGCAGGCCCGGCGGGGGGGTCAACGCCTGCGTTGCCTCCTCGATCAGGTCGGTGGCCTCGCCGAGCGAGACCCCCTCCGCCAGCCCGAACGACAAGGTTACCGCAGGGAACTGGCCCTGGTGGCTGACTGACAAAGGCAGGTCGCCGCGCCGCACGCGCGCCACGTTGCGCAAGGGAATCTGGCGGCCGGTGCGCTGGGATTTCACATAGATCTTGTCCAGCGCGGAGGGGTCCTCCTGCAAGGCCGGATCAACCTCCAGCACCACGCGGTACTGGTCCAGCGCCCCATAGATGATGGCCACCTGCTGCTGGCCGAAGGAGTCATACAGCGCCGCGTCCACGTCCTGCGGCATGATGCCCAGGCGCGAGGCGGCATCGCGGTCTATGTCCAGCCGCGCCTCCAAGCCGCCCAGCACCTGGTCCGTCGTGACCCCGACCAGAAGTGGTTCTGCTTTCTCGCGTTGCTTGAGCTTCTTGATCTTGTCCAGGAATTTCGGCACAAAGGAGTTGAGCTCGCCGACGTCCACGTCCGAGAGCGTGTATTGATACTGCGACTTGGACATACGCCCGCCCACGCGCACGTCCTGCTGGGGCTGCAGGTACAGGTTGACGCCCTGCACCTTTTTGGCGGCGCGCCGCAGGTCGTCCATGACCTGGTCAATCGTGTGTTTCCGCTCGGGCACGGGCTTCAGGTCAATGAAGAACCGGCCGTTGTTGGCGATGGGGTTGAAGCCCGAGGCCCCCACCGACGAACTGAAGTTCGCGACGTCCGGGTTCTCGCTCAACACGCGGGCGATGGCCTGCTGGCGCTCGTACATGGATAGAAACGAAGTATCGGCGGGTGAGTCGGTGACCGCCGTAATGCGACCGGTGTCCTGTTGCGGGAAGAAGCCCTTGGGCACCACGATATACAGGTACACGGTCACCCCCAGGGTCACGACCGTCAGCGCGAAAGTCACCTTCTGATGGCGCAGCACAAAATCGAGGATCCGGGCGTAAAGCGCCAGCGTCTTCTTGAAGGCGGTATCGCCGAGGTAATCAAACCAGCCCGAATGGGGGGCGGGCGAGACCCCCGCTGCTCCAGCGCCCCCGCCTTCGCCCGGCTTCCGTCTGGTGTCCCGGCCGCTGGCCAAATAGGCGCAGAGCATGGGCGTAGCAGTAAGCGAGACCACCATGGACACGGCAATCGCCAGGCTCAGCGTCACAGCAAACTCGCGGAACAACCGCCCCACCAGCCCGCCCATGAACAGCAGCGGGATAAAGACCGCGATCAGCGAGATGCTGATCGAGACCACGGTGAAGCCGATCTGTTTGGAGCCGTCCAAGGCCGCCGCGAAGGGCTGATACCCCGCCTCGTGGCGGCGCATCACGTTCTCGATCATCACGATGGCATCGTCCACGACGAAGCCCACCGCGACCGTCAGCGCCATCAGCGAAAGGTTGTCCACGCTGTAGCCGCAGAGGTACATGCCGGCGAACGTGCCTGCCAGCGACAAGGGCACGGCCGACGCTGCCGCAAACGTGCTCCACATCCGCCGCAGGAACAAAAACACGATCAGCACCACCAGGCAGATGGTCAGAGACAAGGTGCGTTGCACGTCCCTGACCGAGGAGCGGATGGTCTGCGTGCGGTCGCTCAAGACTGAAACCTTGACCCCCGCCGGCATCCAGCGTTCGAGCTGCGGCTCCAGCGCCTTCACCGCGTCCACCGTCTCGATGACGTTGGAACCGGGCTGCTTGAAAATGATGACCAGCACGGCGCGGTTCGTGTTGAACCAGGCGGCCTGCCGCACGTCCACGGTGCCGTCAATCACCGACGCGACCGCGCTCAGGCGCACGATGTTGCCGTTCTGGGCGCGCAGCACCAGCGGGCTGTAGCCCGCGGCGGTGAACAGTTGATCGTTGGCCGAGATCATGTAGGAAGTGCCGCCGCCGTCAAGACTGCCCTTCGGCCCATGCGCGTCGGCAGCCAACAGTAGGGCGCGCACGTCCTCAAGCCCCAGGCCCATAGCTGCGAGCGCCGTGGGGTTGGCGCGCACGCGCACCGCCAACTTCTGCCCTCCGGTGAGGAAGACCTGGGCGACGCCGGACACTTGCGCGATGCGCTGCGCCAGGATCGTTGAGCCGGCGTCGTAGATCTTGCTCAAGGAGAGCGTATCCGAAGTCAGCGCCATGATCAGGATCGGCGCGTCGGCCGGATTGGACTTGCGCCAGGTCGGCGGCATGGGCAGGTTGGTGGGCAGTTCGGCCCGCGCGGCGTTGATCGCGGCCTGCACGTCGCGCGCCGCCACGTCCACGCTGCGGTCCAGCGCGAACTGGATCACCACGCTGGTGGAGCCGACTCCGCTGACGCTGGTCAGTTCGGTCACTCCGGCAATCTGCCCCAGGCGGCGCTCCAGCGGCGCCGCCACCGAGGACGCCATAGTCTCCGGGTCGGCCCCAGGCAGCGTGGCGCTGACTTGGATGGTCGGGAAATCCACCCGTGGCAGGGCCGCCACCGGCAGGAAGCGGTAGCCGATAACCCCCAGCAGCAGGACGGCGATCATCAACAGCGAAGTGCCGGCCGGGCGGCGGATGAAAGGTTCGGATAAGTTAACGGCGCTCATGGTCAGTTGTCAGCAGTCCATTGTCCGTTGTCCGGTGTGGCTGGTCCGTGAGCACTGCTCCCGGACCATTGAGCACACAACTTGCGCTGATTCTGGATGAAAGATAAGGACAGGTCAAGAAGAAAGCCCGATTGCGTTCCGCGTTTCGCGCCTTACATTGCATCCATGCCCAAACGCCAAGCTCCTGGGTTCTTCTGCAAGCAGTGCGGCCATGAGACGTCGCGCTGGGAAGGCAAGTGTCCCGCCTGCCAGGAATGGGGTTCGCTCGTCGAGGCGCCCGTGGAAAAGGCCAAGCCCTCGGGACGGCGCGGGCGTGAGACAAGCGCCTCGCGGCTGACGCTGACAGGCAGCTCGGAACTCAAGCCCCTCCGTGAACACGCCCGTGATACGCTGCCGCGCCTCGCCGTTCCCATCGGCGAAATCCACCGTGTGCTGGGCGGAGGCATCGTTCCCGGCGGCAGCGTGCTGGTCGGCGGCGAACCTGGCATCGGCAAGTCCACGCTGTTGCTGCAACTGCTGGCGGCTCTGGCTGCCGGCGAGAGTGTGAGAAGCGGTCAAGGGGAGAGCCGCCGAGAGGGAGAAGCTGAGAGTGCGAAGGAACAGCGCAAACCGTGCTTCATCTACATAACCGGTGAAGAAGCGCCCAGTCAGATTGCCGCGCGCGGCCTGCGGCTGGCTGCGAACTCTTCCACCCCCGGCCACTCTCCCCGCCAGGGCGGGGGGAAACAGGGCTACGACAGCGAGCGCCTCAAGCTGGCCAGCGAAACAGACTTGGCGCGCATCCTGGCCATGCTCGAGGCCGAGCGTCCCCAGGTGGCCGTAATAGACTCCATCCAAACGGTGCGCGATGAGGGCCTCGATTCGGCGGCCGGCTCGATCAGCCAGGTCCGCGAATGCGCCATGGCGTTGGTGGACGCGGGCCGGCAGCTCAATACCGCGGTCTTTCTCATCGGCCACGTCACCAAGGACGGGGTGATCGCCGGCCCGCGGGTGTTGGAACACATCGTGGATACGGTCCTGAGCTTTGAAGGCGAAATGCGCCTCGATCTGCGGGTCTTGCGCGCCAGCCATCACCGCGGCGGCTGCGGCCAGCCAGAGCCATTTTCGCTGCATACCGACGCCAGTTTAACGCACTTGGTAGCGCCGGCGATCTTGTCGCCGGTGGGTTTGTTCCGAGCGGAACACACCGGCG
>JBEKKG010000411.1:0-6737 GCA_050010835.1 Planctomycetota bacterium | reverse complement strand
GCAGTCGCCGCGGATCGAATTGGCGCGCGAAGACGAATCCGGCGCGCTTGATCCGGGTTTCCCGGCCCAGAGCGTCACAGCCGAGCCGCTGCCCAAAGAAGCGCACGTCTTCCGGGCCGAACTGAGTGTGCTGCCGGAGGGCCGCTATCGCGCGCGGCTGTTGCAGCCGGCCTGCGACGCGGCGACGACGTTCGAAGTCCTGCCGCCGCTGCGCGAGAAGCTGGATCTGCGCGCGCGGCCGGAGTTGCTGGCGCAGTTGAGCGAGCTGACCGACGCGCGCTCTCTCAAGTCCGAAGAACTCAGCCGGCTGAGCGAGTACTTCTGGGACTATGTGCGGCAGCACAAGGCTGGCAGCGACACCCGCTTTCCCGCCTGGGATAAGCTGTGGCTGCTCAGCTCGCTGTTCCTGTGGCTGGGGGCGACCTGGTGGCTGCGCAGGCGCTGGGGGGCAATCTGATGGCTCCTTATGAACTGTCCCGGACACTGCGTGCTCCGCTGCTGGCCTTGCGGACCCGCTGCGTATGCCTGGCCTGCCTCCGCGGGATTGGGCTGGCCGCGGTGCTGGTGCTGGCCGGAGCGGTGGCGATCGGCTGGACCGATCTCATTATTGCGCTGCCGGGCAGTTGGCGGCTGGCCGGCGCGCTCGTTCTGCTCGGCGTTGCGGCAGCCGTGCTGTGCCTGCTCTTGGCCCGTGCGGTCCGGCGCAGCACCCCACGTCAGTTGGCGTGCGCGCTGGACCGTGTGGGCCAAACCGGCGGACAAATCCGCGCGGGCGTGGAACTGGCCGAGGGCTTCGTTGCAGAAGGCCTGGCGCCTCTGACGGCGGACCTGACGCGGCGCGCGGTGGTTTTGGCCGGGGAGCTGGCCGCACGGCAGAGCCACGCGGCGGCTGAACCGGCCGCGCCGGCGCTGCGGCCGTGGTGCGCGCTGGCCGGCGCGGCCTTGCTGCTGGCGGGCGGCTGGCGCCTCTGGCCGGAAGTCGTCTCCGCACAGGCGGCGCGCGTCCTCGATCCGGCGGGCGAACACCTGCGCTATTGCCCCTACAGGTTCGAGATCGCGTGCGCGCAGGACGTGATTTACGGCGAGCCGCTGGAGATGACGGCGCGGGTCGCGGGCGCGGACCAGCAGGAGCGTTTCGTGTGGGTCGTGCAGCAGCCGGGCCGGAAGCCCTGGACCGCGCCGCTGATCGCCCGCACGGACGGCTCGCTGCTGGGCAACCTGAGCGCCGTGGTGTCGGACTTGAGCTTCCACATCGAAGGGCCGCGCGGCCGCAGCCCGTCGTACAAGGTCACGGTGCTCAACACGCCGCAGATTACGGACGTCGGCGTGCGCGTCGAGTATCCGGCGTACACCGGTATGCCCTCCTATGAGGGACACTATGACCGCCTGCCGGGCGGCGGGCCCAGCGGTGTGCGCGGGACCAAAGTAACGCTGCGCATCGGCAGCAATCGCCCCCTCAGCGCAGGCACGCTCACGCTCCACAAGGCTGGCGCGGAGAAGGAGCCGGCCTTGCAGGTCCCGATGACGGCCAGCCCCGACGGCGGCCCGAACAGCGTGGCGGGGACGTTCCAGATGGACAGCGACCTGCAATTCAGCGCGGAAATCCGCGACATCGGCGGGCTGGCCTGCAAGCAAGCTTTCCAGGGCCGCTGCCTGCTGATGCCCGACCAGCGGCCGCGGGTTTCGATTATCGAGCCGCGGGCGCGCAGCTACGCTACACCGGACACGGCGCTGCCGTTGGTTATCGAAGCTGAGGACGACTTCGGCATCGCGGAGCTGCGGCTGTATCGCAGCCTGAACGGCTCGCGCGACATCCCGGCGCCCCTGCCGCTGCCCGCCGGCGCGCGCCGGCTCGTGCGGCTGGTGCAGGAGCTGCCGCTGGCCGACTGGCGGCTGGACCCCGGTGACGTTCTGGAAATCAGCGCGGTGGCGGGCGACAACGATCCACAAGGGAGCAAGACCGCGCAGACGCCCGTGCACCGGGTCACCATGATCACGCGGGAGCGGTACGTGGACCTGCTGCGCCAGCAGGAGACCATTGACGACCTGTACGAACGCTACAAGCCGTGGCTGGATACGCTCGCCAGCCTGCGCGCCCGCTGGAAGGAAGCGCACGCAAAAAAGGACGAGAAGGAGATGGCTGCAGTCCGCGAAGTCGTGCGCGAGGCCGTCGAACGTCTCGGCCAGCAGCTCAAGGAGCCGCCGGTCTTTGCCGCGGACCTGCAATTCTCCCAGGAACTGCGCCGGTTGCTGGAGTCTTTGCAGGAAGCCCTGAAGGACCTCGAACAGCAGCAATACGATGACGTGGACAGGCCGCTGACGGAAGCGGAAGAGGCCGCGAAGAAGGCGCTGGAGATGCCGTTGGAGATGCTGGTGAAGCTCTACCGCCTGATCGAGGACGAATCGTTGTACACCGTGCTGGCGCTGATCCAGGAGGACCTCGCGCGCCGGGCCGCGGCCTTCAAGCCTCTGAAGAAACTCACCGACGCGCAGCAGCTCCGCGACCTGCAAGCGCTGCTGGATGAGCAGCGCGAGGTGCGCGTGGCGCTGCAGCGGCTGGTGCAGGACATCCGCGACCACGCCGGACAGCTTCCGGCTGAGGACGAGCGCTTCAAAGAGCTGATTGACAGCGCCAACAAGTTCGCCACAGACGTCATTGACAAGGGCATAGATAAGGCGCAGCAGGAAGCGGAGACCGCGATGGCCGCCGCTGCCGGCACGGACAGCCACGCAGCCGCCGACAAGGCCGCGACGCTCATGATGGAATTGGTGAAACGGTTCAATGGGGGCGGCGGCTTCGGCGGCCAGGCGCTGGACAAGTTGCGCCCGTTCGGGCCGCACATTACTCAGACCGTCAACCAGCTTCTGGGCGCGCGCGGTCTGCCGCTGCCGGGTTTGGGCCTTGGGCAGGGCGGACAAGGCGGCGGATACTCGCTCGGGTCCGGCAACAACCAGGTGGGCTTGTACGGGAACAGGGAACGGCGGCAACGGTTGGGCGGCGGGGGAGGCAAGCGCGCGCTCGCCGGCTCCGCCACAGCGGCCACAGTCAAGGATGCCGAAGGCTTTGGTGTGCGCAGCCAGTTCGATGACGGTTCGGCTGCGGCCGCGCTGATGACATTGTTGCCGAGCATCTACCGTTCGGCGGTGCGGGATTTCAACCAGCGCGTGGCGGATGATCTGGCAAAGAAACGGTAAGGTGAAAGGCGGGCCTATGGATGTGCAGAGGATTCCGGCTTGGGCGGCGCTGCTGCTGTGCTGCACGGGGCTGAATGCGGCTGACGCGCCGCCGAAAGCCGCAGACAAGGATGGCAAGCCGCCGGTTCCAGCGGTGGGCGGGCGCAAGATGGACAACGACACCGGCGAGGCCGAAGAGACCGGCAGCGTGCAGGTCGCCAACCTCGTTTATGCCGGAGTACGCAGCTCGGTCTGCTTCAGCGACCATTTTCTGCGCCTGGCCGAGACCGACGCCTCCTTCACCACTTCGCGGCGCTTCCACGCGGTGAAGTCTTCCGGGCCGGAGCTCTTCAAGTTTCCGTTCGTAATCATGACCGGCGAAGGCGCGTTCAGCATGCTGGAAGAGGAGCGGGCGAACCTGCGCAAGTTCCTCGAAGGCGGCGGGTTCCTGCTCGCCTCGGCCGGGTGCAGCAGCGCGGAGTGGGACCGCTCCTTCCGCGTGGAGATCGCCAAGATTCTGCCGGCCTGCGGGCTGAAGACGCTGCCACTGACCCATCGCATCTTCAAGACCGTTTACGAAATCAAGGCCATAAAAGGAAGCCACGGCCAGGTGCGGCTGCTGGAGGGCGTCGAGGTGAACGGGCGCGTCGCCGTCGTGTACAGCGCGGACGGCTTGAACGACACGGCCCACGTGCACGGGTGCTGCTGCTGCGGCGGGAATGAAATCATGGGCTGTGCGCAGATCAACGTCAACATCCTGGCGTACGCCTTGACTCATTGAGAGGCGCGCCGCGGAATCCGGCTGGCAGGCAGCCACAGATAAACACAGATGAACACAGATAGCAAAACGACAGTAAGGAAGGGCAAAATGAAAAACTATCTGTGTGTATCTGTGTTCATCGGTGGTTTCCTTTTGTTCGCCCTGGCCGGCTGCGCCGCAGGGCCGCCGCAGGCCGGGCCTAAGGAGGAGCGGGCGGGGAGCGCGTCCGGCCGCGTAACCTTCGTGCTCAGTGGCGAGACCGACGGCTTCATTGTGCCTTGCGGCTGCACGTTCAAGCAATTCGGCGGGCTGCCGCGGCGCGGAACCTGCCTGCAACTGTTCCGCCAAGCGGAGGGGGCCGGCCCTGGGAGCGCCGGCGTCCCGCCGGCCTCCGCCTCTGCCGGCGAGACGCCGGCGCTCCCAGGCGCGGGCAGTGTCGTCTACGTGGACGCGGGCGGCAACGTGCACCGCGCGACCGCCTACGACGCGATCAAGCTGGAATACATTTTACGGGGGCTGGCCAAGATGCAGGTTGCGGCGGTGAACCTTGGCCCTGGCGAGATCCTGCTGGGCGCGGAGAAGCTGCGCGAGCTGGCGCAATTGGGCGCGCCGCTGCTTTCGACCAACGTGACCGCCGGCGAGGCGCAGCCCTGGAAAGACCACATCAGCCTGACGGCCGGCGGCCTCAAGCTGGCCCTCGTGGGGGTCTGCGCGCAAGCCGTCAAGGCCGGGCCGGGGCTCGTCGTGAACGACCCCGAACAAGCCTTGCGCGAGTCCGTGCCGGGGCTGGCTCAGCAGCACGATGCGGTGATCCTGCTCGTCTACGGGAGTGAGGACGCCTGTGCGAAGTTATGCAGTGGTTTTCCGGAGATCACCACCGTGCTCGCGACGGGCGTGCCGCAGCCGGTTGCCCCGCGCCTGCTCAATGAGCGCATCGTCTTTGCGGCCGCGGCGCAAAAGGGGAAGTTCCTGGCCCGTGCCGAGTTGGCCTGTCTCTCCGGCAAGTGGGAGCTGGCCTCGGGCAACATTGTGGAACTGGACGAAGGCTTCGCGGACCAGAAGGAGCAGATGCAGAACCTCGCGGACTACAAGGCGCGGCTGCGGCAGGCCAGACTCGAGCCGGCAGCCACCGGCGAAGCCCCTGCGCTGCTGGCGTCCGTGCCGCGCGAGTACCGCTATGCCGGTTCCCAGACCTGCGCCGAATGCCATCCTGAGGACAACGAGAAGCACAAGGCCAGCCAGCACGCCACCGCCGTAGAGAAGCTGCGCGAGCGGAATTTCGAATACGATCCTTACTGTCTCAAATGCCACACCACCGGCTACGGCGGGCCGGGCGGTTTTGTGCGCGTGGACCTGACGCCAGCCTTGTCCGGAGTCGGGTGCGAGAACTGCCACGGACCGTCGTTGGGGCACCTCGAGGACCCGCACGTGCGCACGCCCAGCAATGCCAAGTCGGCCTGCCCGAACTGCCACGATGCCGAGAACAGCCCCAAGTTCGAATACACGGCCTACTACAAGAAGGTGGAACACGGACAAGTGAAAGCCACTCGCTGGAAACGCGCGCCTGTGGTGAAGAAGGAGGGCCCTGCCAGTGGCACGAACTGAAACTGTGTGCCGCACCCACAAGAAACGTACCGCGGGCGTCCCGCCCGCCCGTGGCAGGCAGGCAGAGCGCAAGGACGATAGCGGGCGGGACGCCCGCGGTACGCTCTGTGTTCTGGTCGCGGTCTGCTGCCTGCTGCTTCCAGCGGCGCGAAGCGCTGCCGCCGCGGCGGAGCCTGCAAAAGAGCAGGAGAAGCAGGGGCTGAACTGGCACAGCGATCTGGGCGAGGCGATGACCGATGCCCGCGCGAAGGACCTGCGGCTCTTGATGCTGCTCGAAGCGCCGGAGCAGTTGTGGTCGCGGCAGATGCTGCGGGCCTTCGAAGACGCGCAGGTTGTCGCCGCTACCGGGCCTTTCGTGGGAGTGCGCTTGAACGTCCGCTCCGAGACCAGGCTGCTGGAGCATCTGGTCGTCAGGATTGTGCCGGACCTGCGTGTGTTTCTCACCGATGGCCGCGAAGTCGCGCACGAAACCGGCATCCTCGAGCCGGCCGCGCTGAAGAAGTTTTTGGACGAGGCCGGCCACGCGCAGCCGAAGCCCGGCGCGGCCACGCTGTCGCTGCTGCTCCCCAGCTCCGACCTGGACGCGCTGCTGAAACTCGAAGCCAAGGATGAGCTGCCGCCCGAGAGTAGCTTCGCCGGCGTGCTCAATCTGGCCGGCGGGCCGGCCGATGAAACGCGTCTGGAGGCCCAGCGGCTGCTCAGGAAATGGGCCAGGGCGCGCGCCGCCGCGCTCGTGGCGGCGCTGGAAGGCGACGCGCTCAAGTGCCGCGTGACGGCCTTCGACGCGCTGAGCGACCTCGGCGCGCCGCTCGAAAGCTACGATCCGTGGTCCGCGCCCCTTGCCAAGGAGCAGGGCCGGAAACTGGCGGCGTGGGCGCGCGAGCTGGCGCAGCAGAAGCCGCCGGCAGGGGCACAGACCGGCCTGGAGGCCCTGCCGGCACACTTGAAGGCCCAAGTGGAGAGCGACCTGAAGGAGTTGGGCGGGGCCGACAGCGACCGCGCACAGGCGGCCTGGCAACGGCTGGTGAGCGTTGGGCCGGTGCTGGCGCCCACCTTGCGCCAGCGGGCGCGCGACGTCGTGGCTCAAGCGCCGGCCCAGGCCGTGCGTCTGGACGAGTTGCGCTTCCGCACGCTGCTCAGCAGCGACGCGCTCCGCAAGCAACCCGGCGTCGCCGCGCGCCTGGCCTCCGGCAGCCCG
>JBEKKG010000410.1:0-6753 GCA_050010835.1 Planctomycetota bacterium | reverse complement strand
CAACAAAGGCGTGGCCGCGGTCCCGCCCGCGGACGATAAGAAAGCCGCGCCCCCACGCGTCCCTCGCACCCCCAAGGATGAGGAACTGATCTATGTCGAGCCGCTGAGAAGCCAGACAAAAGAAGAGGTAAGCAAAAAGCAGGAAGCAGGAAGCAAGAAGCAGGAAACAGGAAGCAAGAAGCAGGAAGCAAAAAGCGAGAAGTAAGAAATAAGGAGCGCATTTCCATCGCCCCTATTCGTCCTATGTGTCCTATGGCACTTTGGCTTCAGAATATCCCCTTGCCGTGGGAACGGTTTTTGCTACACTGAAGAGGCAAGAGAGGGAATTGAGGCGAGAGGCTGGTCAACTTGACCAGTTCCATCAAGCCAAACAAGAGGTGGGATAGACATGCCGACCTACGAGTACGAGTGCACAGGGTGCGGACACGAGTTTGAGCGGTTCGAGAGCATAAAGGCGGAGCCTTCCAAGGAATGCCCCAAGTGCAAGGGCCACAGGGCCAAACGGCGCATCTCCGGCGGGGGCGGCCTGATATTCAAGGGCAGCGGCTTCTACTGCACAGACTACAGGAGTTCCGCGGCTGTGGCGTCCAGGAAAAAGGACTCCAAGCCTGCTGAGACCAAGCCCTGCTGTGGCACTTCTTGTGAGAAAGCTATTGCCAAGGGCGATTGCCCGGCTGTTTCTGGCAAGACCTAAGCGGCAGGACAGGCTTTTCAGCCTGTCCGGACAAGCTGGAAAGCTTGTCCTACTAATCTTCCTCTTCCGTCTCAAGGTCTTCCCGGATCTGGTCTATTTCGCGCTTCATGGCCTCATGCCGGGCCTTGATCAGTAGAAGTCTGGTGCTCTTGGGGCCTTCAGGACCGGCACCCTTTCCAGCGGCGCCCTGCTGTTCGCTCCCCAGCGTTATGGTCCCGAGCGTTACCAGGCTGGTATCGCCAAGCCTGTTCCTGCCTTTCAGCCCCGCCGTGAGCCTGGCTTTGCTCGCGCTCTTGGCGCCTGCCGGCTTCCGCTTGCGCAGCGTGTCGTAGCAGTGTTGACAGAATCCGTGGGCATGGTGGGGCTTGTTGCAACCGGGAGTCTTGCACACAAGTCCTTTGCGTTTGTTCACCGCTTTGCTCCTGGGCCGACCCGCGTGTGTCGTTCAATCAAAAATCTAAAATCTAAAATATCCTCAGCGGTTCGCCCGAAAATCATCGAACGAGTCGAACTTGCGCCGCTGGCCTGGCGTCGCGGCTCCTGCACCGGTGACTACCCGCGTCTTGCCGCGCGGGGCCGGCGCCACCTGTCCGGCAGTTTCTTTTTCCAGCGCACTGAGGGCTGCACGCAGGGTCACGAGGGTTTGCCGCAGGACCTCGCGCCGCGCCTCCAGTTGGGGCACGTTGGCGACGTCCGGTGGCTGGGGCAGCTCCAGGTAAGACGGATGGAGTACCTGGAGATACTTCAAGCGTTCGGCTTCAAAGAGAGCGGTGCGTATCTTGCTCTCAACCTGGCGCAGCTCCTCATCGCGCGCTTCCACCTCCGTACGCACGATTTCAAGCTGCTCGAACGTGGTGAGTTCGATTGTCATGGGCGGCACTGGCATGGCGAGATCCTCTCCTCCCTTGGGCTGGCAGCACTGTCTTACTACTCCATAGGCGCGCCGTGTCAAGTCCGGCGGAAGAACTGTTTGGGTGCATGACCGGCCTTGTGGTGCAGGCATCCTGCCTGCACTGGCAGGCCGCGGATTGAGGGGGCAAGAGGGGCGCAGGCTGGAAGCCCGCACCACAAGGGAACTGTTTTCATGCCTTGACGCGCTGGTGCAACGGTGTAACACGGCTTTTCCTGCAACGGCAGTGCGGCGCTCAAGGCCTGCACTGGCGCGGCGGGAACAGGAACCGGGCCGGGAGGAAAGGCATGGGCGACAAGATACGCGCAGTGCTTCTTTACGCTGTCGCGATCCTCTTGATTGTCGGCGTTTTCAAGCTGCTGAAGCTGTACGAACGCGTCCCGATTGATGCCAACGATCACAGCATGGAACCGATCGAGTATCCTCCCGGGAGATCCTTCGGGCTTACCACCAGCGCGCTCAAAGCGGAGGACTACAAGGGCGGGGACAACGGGGACGTGGTGGCCTACTTCGTTCCGGGCAAGACAGAGTTGCAGCGCGTGGCCCGCGTCCTGGCGCTCCCAGGCGAGAAGGTGACCATCGAGCGGCTGAAGCCCGCGGACCCCACCTCGCCTGTGCTGGTGAAGGTGAACGGCGTGCCCACGAACCGCTTCAAGCCCGACCAGCCGGAATGGCATTTCCCGGAGATCATGGTCCCGCGCGGCTGTCTGTTCCTGATGTCCGACAAGCCGTCGGAAGGGGAGGATTCCCTGAAGGTGGGGCCGGTGCCTTTTTACTGCATTCGGGGGAAGTTGAACTGATGGCCACTGTTCAGTCCGAGCCGGGGCCGTGAGGGAGCGGACATTGCCGCTTGCTTACGCGCGCGGCTCGGAGGCTGAACGGCTGCAACTGATGGGAAAAAGGAAGGCGCGGGGATGAAGATCGCCCGGATAGAAGTAACGGTCCCAATGCTGGTCTATGCCGCCGGGATTCTCGCGGCGCTCATCGTTGCGCTTGTCTTGTGGCTGAGCCGTTCCGAGCGCAGGTATGAGGCTTACTACCGGAACACCGTTTTGCAGGCCATGAACGGGATTGCGCCCGAGGCCGGCCTCGAAGCCTGCAACTCCCTGATCGCGCGTTACCCGGCCAAAGTGGAAGCGCCGTTGTTCCGGGCCAGCCTGCTCTATCTGCAGGGCCAGTTCCCGCTGGCGGAGGAGGCCTTCGCCGGCGTGACGGCCATGCCCACAGCCACGCCCACGCAGAAGGCCTGGGCCTGGGTCGGCCGCGGGGCCGCAGCGTACGCCATAGGCGCCAAGGACAAGAAAGAGCGGGGCAAGGCCGCCAACAAAGCGCAGATAGACTTCGAGGAAGCACTCAAAGAGGACAAGAACTGTGCGGACGCCCTGGTCAACCTGGCCGTGGTGCAACTCTGGAAGGGCAAGGAGAGCGCCCTCGATGACGCGCAGGAATACTGCAAACGCGCCGTGGCCACCGGCGCACCAATGTCGCTGGAGGCACAGAGCCAGTTTTACTTCGTCAATGGCCTGATCAACATGCGCAAGAACCACGCGGATGCAGCGACCGCATTTTTTGAGCGGACAGCGGCGATTTTGCCTGCCTGGAAAGAAGGACAGACTTTCCGCGGCATCGCCATTCTGGGGGCCGCGGTGCAGCCGGAGATTGAGCCCGCGCGGCGCAAAGTACTGCTCACGAGCTGCGAAAAAAATTACCTGCAGCTTGGCTCCCAGGTCATGGTGTGGAATGCTTTGGGCGTCGGCTGGGCTCTTGCCAGGAAAGACAAGGACGAGCCGGAAATCGAGAAGTTAAAAGACGACAAGAACGCCTTGATGTTCTTCCAGAGGGCCATGAGCGCCGACCAAAAGGACCCGCGCGCGTATGTGAATGCCGCAGGGTACAGGGAGGATGCTATCACCGAGATGGCGACGAAGCTGAGCGTGGCCAGGACCGACATCAAGGGCGAAACTCCGGTTCCCAACCCCTGGTTGGCCGTCCCCGGCGGGCCACCTCCTTTTGCGATCCCAGACCGCACTGCGATCCTGGAAATCAACAGGCTGGTCAGGGAACTGGAGGACATCTGGCAGAGGTACACAGAGAAGGCCACTGCCGCGCCGGCAGAAAAAGTGGAGGCCAAGCTGTGGCTGGCGTTGTGCCTGCGCCGGCGCGCCAACGCTATGGAAGCAAGAAATGAGGTGGAGCGGGCGAATTGTCTCAACAAGGCACAAGGCCTGCTCCAGGAGTTGAAAGGGCTGAACCCGGAAAATCCCCAGGTCCTTTTCGCACTGGGCCAGGTCCTCTTCGAGAAAGAAGACTACGCCGGCGCTTATGCCAACTACAAGGCCGCCGCGGACAAAGGGATGAAGACGCCCTACCTGGAGCGCCTGTTGAAGGGGCTGGATGCCAAGCTGGAGCTCGATGACTTCCGCCCGCCCAAGAACAGGCGCGAGTTGGGACCCAATCATCTCATCGGCGCAAGGCTGAGAGGTCTGGGCAGCGCGGGCGTGCTCAAAACTGCAAAGATCAAGATCGGCGCCAAGGCGCTGGACCCGGTGCTGATCGGCAAGGAAGTCTTATACCTGCCGGGACCGGACGACAAATTCGAGGGCGAGTCGAAGGTCTCGGTCTCGGTGACCGACGCCGCCGGCCAGACGGTTGAGTTTCCACCTTTTGCGATCAGCCTGACCACGAAGCGGCCAAGTTGGAGCGTGGAACCTGAAGAGGGCAAGGAATTATCGGCTAAGGAGGTCGTTTTCAAAATAACGCTGGCCGCCGGCCCGGGGATAGACTTCGATACTCTGAAGGTGAAGCTGAAGCAGGCGCAGAAGGGCGGCCTCACCAAAATCCTGGTCACTGATGGCACCAGCAAACCGATGCCCGACCTGGGTCCGGCGCGCAAGAGCAAATATAAAATCACCAACGAGACTTTCCAAGTTTCCGCCGGCGAGGAATTGACGCCCGGCGATTGGAACTTGGAGGTTGAGGTGCTGGACAATAACGGCAACCGGCTCGAGGATGTCAAGAAGTACACGGTGAAGTGACAGGAGAAACAGTCTGTGAAGTGTAAGACTTGCGGGGCGGAATTGCCCATCCGGGCGGTGCATTGCTACCAGTGCGGCACGAAAGTCACCGCTGATTTTGGCGCGCTCGAGGGCTCGGTCCACGAGGACGCGGCCCAAGACAGGGCGCTGAAGGCCGCGAGCTACATGAAGTGGGTGTTGCTGGCCCTTTTGTTCCTCATCGCGGTGCTCTACGGCATCAACGACCTGCTCGACAAACCCCTGACTTATGATGCCGCCACCTTGCCGGCCGTGAGTGCGCCCTCCGATACCACGGCGGATATCCCCGATCTCAAGAAGAAGTACGCCGAGCCCAGGCCCGAACCGCCGCTCCCCGAGGCCACCACCACGGCCTTCGGATACCGCCTCAGTCCGCTCAAGGAAAAACTCCGCGCTGCCGGCCGGGGCGACGCTGCTCCGGACAAACTGCTCAAGCCGCCCGCGGAGGCCATCGCCGCCGGCTTGCGCTACCTGGTCCAGCGCCAGGACCAGGATGGCTGCTGGCCGGTGGCCATTGACCCCCTGGCCTGGCAGCAATTCTGGAGCCTGCCGGGGAACGAATGGGGCAGCGTGGGTGTGACCTCCCTGTGCCTGATGGCCTTCCTGGGTGAAGGCGATAATACGTGGGCGCCGAATGACCCCGCAAAAAGGGCGCCGAGCCCTTATGCCGACAGGATCCAAAAAGCAGTGAAATTCCTGTTGCGGGCGCAAGACCAGGAATCTGGGCGCTTCCTCACTTACGATCCCGTGAAGAAGGCCTTCCTCAACGCTGACGATCCCAACGCACATTTCATGTACAACCAGGGCCTGGCGACCCTGGCCCTGTGCGAGGCCGCGGGACTCAGCGGCGACGTCTATCTGCGTGCGGCGGCGCAGAAGGCCGTGAAGTTCATCCTCGACGCGCAGACCCCCAAGGGCGGCTGGAATTATTTTGCCTTGCCCGCTGGAGATAACGACACGTCGTTGAGCGCCTGGCAAGTGCAGGCGCTCTGGGCCGCGCGCGAAATCGGCCTGAAGGTGCCGCAGGACAAATGGGACAAGGCACTGGAGATGTATAAGCAAGCGACCCAGTTGGATAAGAACCAGGCTTTTGTGCGCTACAACCTGGAGAAGGAGGACCCCAACGACAAGGCCCGGGTCAGCCTTTGTGGCATAGCACTGATGGTCCGGCAGATGCTGGGCGAGGAGAAGAACAGCCATGTGCTCAAGCAGTTGGTGGATGAAGTCCTGAAGGCGAAGTGGGAGACCAAGCGTGAATGGGGACCAAGTTGGGTGCCCAATAAGGCCCAGAACAGCGACGCCGAGCGTGGCGCGCAGTTTGACCCTTACCGCCTGTACTTTGCCGCTTACGGCCTGTATTTTTTCAAGCCCGGCAAGGACTGGGACGACTGGAATGAGAAGCTGAAAAAGTCCGTGCTCGAAATGCAGGCTTCTGACGGAGGCTGGCGCGCGAGTGACGCCTATAGCAGGGTCGCCGGATCAAACTACTCCACCGCGATGTGCATCCTCATTTTGCAGGTTTACTACAGGCTGCAGTGAAGACCCCGTTGGCAGTCCTCGGTTGGCGAAGATTCTCGGCAGTACCAGCCGCGCGTATGTTCTTGAGCGGGTGGCGAACGAAAAGAACAGAGCGGCTTTGGCGTTCCAAATCCATCGCAGGGCGCAGCGGTTCTTGTGTTCCCCCTCCCCTTGCGGGAGGCGGCTTTTGTGTTCCCCCTCCCCTTGCGGGAGGCGGCTTTTGTGTTCCCCCTCCCCTTGCGGGAGGGGGCAGGGGGAGGGTGGGCGGCAATGCGTTTTGAGACCCTGGCGATTCACGCCGGACAACCCAATGATCCAGCGTACGGCGCCGTGATGACGCCGATTTACCAGACTTCGACCTTCGGGTTCAAGGGTGTCGGGCAACCCGGGCCGTTCGACTACTCGCGCAGCGGCAATCCGACCCGCAAGGCGCTGGAGGACGTTCTGGCGGCCTTGGAGGGCGGCACACACGGCTTCGTCTTCGCCACCGGCATGGCCGCGGAAGCGACGCTGCTCTCGCTCTACGGCGCCGGCGACCACCTGATCGTCCATGACGACCTGTATGGCGGCACGTACCG
>JBEKKG010000409.1:0-13207 GCA_050010835.1 Planctomycetota bacterium | reverse complement strand
GCGGAATAAGGGCTCGCGAGGAACCATTTTTTGTTCTTTTGCGGAAAAGCCTTGACCTGAAACCCTTATGGGGTGTATCCAGGTAATAGTTCGTTGCATAAGGCTGCCAGAGGGCGGTCTGAAATAGAAGTTCGATAACAGGGTAAGGCGACGGTGGCAGACGGCAGAGGGGCCGGGCATGAACAAGCCGAGCGTTTACCTGGACGCGAACATATTCTCGCTTCTGCACTATCGGGGCGCAGACCCACTGGTGTTAAAGAGACAGCTCACGACGCGCGAGTGGTGGAATCAGGAGCGGCGTTTCTTCAGGCTTGAGGCCTCGAAAGCTGTGGAGACCGAACTGGCCACGGGCTACTACCCCTGGCAGCAGCGCGCCTTGGCGGAAGTGCGCAGGGTGCCCTACTTGGCATACAGTCATGCGGTAGTGGATGTTAGAGTCAAGCTGCTCGGTGCACACGTTGTCCCGCTAACGGAGCCAGGGGATGCTATTCAACTGGCTTTTGCCACAGAGTATCGTATAGATTACCTGTTGTCCTGGAACCGCGCCCACTTGGTGAGCGAGGAGGCGCAAGGGAGACTGGCACGGTTCCGGGCGGCATTCGGCCTGCGTACACCGCTGGTGGTGACGCCGGAGAGCATTCCGAAAGTGGCGCTTGGGCAAGACATAGTTCGGAGGGATTGACATGCCGCAGGGAAATCTATCGGACCAAGAAGATGCGGAAACCTTGCGTTGCCGCCGCGTGCGCCATGAACTGTACGCGCGTTTCAAGACGCCGGAAGAAATGGACGCGTGGCTGATGAGTCTCGAGAAGCAGCCTGGCAAGCGGCGCGGTGTAGGAGCCGCCAAGGCGCAGGCCCGCAGGAAGGCCAGGCCAGCCGCCAGGAACGGCAGGCCCGCACACGACAAGCCCGTCCAAAAGGCCTGACAGAGGCGCTGTCGCACATCCCGACTTGTCGGGATTGTGCGCCCGCAATCCCGATGAATCGGGATGCGGGACAGCCGCACCCGTGAACTGCGGCGACGCAGGGGGCCTATGCCAAGTCTTAGTTTTTTCCAGAAAAGCCCTGACCTGAAACCCGTATGAGGTGTTTCCAGGCAATAGTTGGTTGCGTGAGGCTGCCAGAGGGTGGTCTGAAACAGAAGTTGGATAACAGCATAAGGCGCTGCGGCGTTGTACCGGGCGCCGGAAGAAAAGCGGCTTCACCAAGGTGCATAGGGAAGAGCGCGCAGGTTGCAATCAAGATGAGGCGCGAAGGTCAAGACAATTTCGTGTGCGTCCCCATAACTCCACTGATTGACATTGAAACGGGTGCATGGGAGATGGATGCTAATGAAATGAGCGCCGTGCAGAAGTTGGAAGCCCGCTTGCCTGACCCGCAAGGTTGGATGGTGCGCATAGGCTATCCTTCCGTGCATTGCTTTGGGGCAGGGCGAAAAACGAGGGTCGCGTGATAACTGGGACTGTAACGCCTGCCCGCGAAGCCATTCTTCGTCTGCGCATACATGGTGCGGGCGGACAAGTACAGGCCACCGAAGCCGCTGTGGAGACAGGCTTCAATGGCTGTCTGAGCTTGCCGCCAGATCTTATTGCCTTGCTCGGCTTGCAGTGGACTCACCGTGAATACGCCACTCCAGCCGATGGCCGTACGATTCTCACAAATATGTACAAATGCGCCGTGGAGTGGGACGGCCAGGAGTTTACGATACCTGTTGATGAAGCTGACACAGGACCGGTTGTGGGGATGTCACTGATGTATGGTTATAAACTAACCTTGCCCATCCGGAGTGGGGCCAAATTCAACCTGCGGAGGCTGGGCAAGGCAAAACTGGACGCGCATCAACTTCTCTGATCTGTTGTTGCTGGCCAAGCGCCAAGGTATGTGCAGCGGAAAGTCCTTGGCCGGGTTGGGGTGAGGGAAGTTTCGTGCCCGTCTACGACACCCCTGTGCTGCCGCGCTGGGCGCGGCCGAAACTGTGGTACCCAGATTAGGGGCTGCACGACGATTAGGGGGGCCTTCACCTGCCAGCCGCCGGGGTTTCGGGTTTCAGGTTTGCGGTTTCAGGTTTGGCTGCCCCAGTCGGTGCCGCAACCACGACCCGGAACCCGCGTTCGGGAAAACAGGCCCCAGGCTCCGACGCCATGCGGCGCGCAGAACGGCAGCTACCTGGTCCACAATTCCAGCAGCCGCCACGAAGCACGCGGTTTACGCCCTTGGCCGGTCCCTGCGGATCAAGAGCCGGAGATTCTCCGTAGTATTTCTCGTTGAAGTAGTCCTGACAAAACTGATAGACATTACCCGCCATGTCAAACGCCCCGCACCAACTGGCATTCTTGTATGTGCCGCCCGGAGACGTGTAGGGGTAGCCGTCATCCTCGTTGATCCCCCCCTGATTGATGCCCGCTCGCCGCAGCGAAGCATCCGCAACGTTGGCTATGATGCCTTCCCACTTGTCGCCCCACGGATACTTCAGACTCTTCGGCCCCCGCGCTGCGTATTCCCACTCAGCTTCTGTCGGTAGACGGACTGTTCGCCCGGCCAACTTGGTTGCCCACTTACAGAACTCGTGAGTATCGTCCCACGTCATGAAAACGACGGGATGGTCATCTTCCTGTTTGAAGCTAGGATTGTACCAGTTGAGGCCTGCTACCTCCCCCCACTGGTTACCTCCAAACATCTTCCAACCGCTGTTGCGCTTCTCGGCCTCCGTTTGGAACTTCATCGCCTCCGCGAACGCCTTGAACTGCGCCACGGTCACATCGTATTTCCCGATGTAGAACGGCTGGCTGATCTTCACTTTGTGAGCGGGCTTTTCGGGAGGTTCGGCGTCGGGATCGTTGGCCGACCCCATCATAAACTCGCCGGCTGGCACCAACACCATTTCCATCTTAACCCCGGCGCCAAGGTCCAAGGACATGGTCGGCTCAAGGCCGTGTGCTTTGGCATAAGCCGCCACCACAGCGGGCGCAGGCTGTGGGGCCCCCACAACTACACGGAGACCCAGGTAGCTGCCTCGGGTCCCGGGAGTGTTCCCGAGACGGTTGGCCGAACCACAGGACGCAGCATCAACGTTCCATGAGCCGCCGCGAAACATACGGAAGTAGCCTTGTAGTGGACCCTGCGGATCTGTATTTGGACTGTACGCGTAGTAATGCTCATCCTTCCAGTCCTGGCACCATTCCGAGACGTTCCCGTGCATATCGTACAAACCCCACGCGTTGGGCTTTTTCTCACCCACCGCATGAGTCGTCCCGCTGATATTGCCAGCATACCAGCCGTATTCAGCCAGCTCTTTCTCACTGTCGCCAAAACAGAAATCGGTGTTGCTGCCTGCACGGCAGGCATATTCCCATTACGCTTCAGTCGGCAGCCTAACCTTGTCGCCGGTCTTTTCCGTCAACTTCTTGCAGAAGCCTTGGGCTTCCTCCCAGGAGATATTTTCCACCGGGCTGTTCCCCCCCTTAAAGCTACTGGGATTGCTGCCCATGATGGCCTGCCACTGCTCTTGTGTGACCAGGAACTTACCCATGTAGAAAGGCTGGGAGAGGGTCACTGCGTGGACGGGCTTTGCCGCGGTTACCTTCTCTGAACCCATCAGGTACTTTCCCGCCGGGATAAGAATCAGGTCCAGCTTTACGCCGTTGCCAAGGTCTATAGACATTGCGGTCTCCAGGCCATGCTGTTTGGCATACGCTGCCACCAGTTGATGTTCCGCGCGAGCGTGTGCCTCGGCAAAACCTTTCAGCCCCACAGCATCGCCCGGTTTCTCAACGAGCGCCTGCTTGAACTGTGTCGCCGCCTCAGGCCACTTTTCCACCGCCAAGGCTGCTTGGGCGCCTTGTATCGCCGCCTGGTAGCGTTTGTCTCTGGCGCGCTCATCGCAAACCTTGATTCCCTCGGCAACCTTCGCTTGCTCGGCAGCCGGAGCATCCGGCCATAGAGCTTGCGCTCCTTGAAACGCGGCCTTGGCTTCATCCAACAGGCCCTTCTTCAACAGGGCGTTGGCCTTCTCCAACCCTGCGGCAAATTCAGCCCGCTTCTTCAGTTCCGCCTTGGCCTGCTCAACCATGCGCGTGGCCACCAGCTTGTTTGCATGGTCATTTTTACCCAAGGCCGCCAAGGGCTTTTCGAGAATCTGGAGCACATCAGCCCATTGGCCGTTTTGTTGGGCATTGCTTGCCGCTGTCAGAACAGCATCCAAGGACCTTCGGGCTTCGGCTACGGACTCCTCGGACTTCCTGGCGGCTTCAGAGCCATCGAACCACCACCAGCCGCCCGCGCCCAAAGCACCCAGAAGGAGCAGAACCAGAAGGGCGGCAAAGGCGGGGCGACCGCTCCCTGACGGTCGCGGCTCGGATGGCCGCGGCTCTGATGGCGCGACAGCCGCCACCGTCGTGGGCGGTTCCTGAGCAGCTTCCCGGATGGGCGCAGGTGGGGTGCTCGTATGCGCGATGGTTTCCATCTGCGTCTTCACCTCGCTGACGTGCTGGTAGCGGCGCGCGGGTTCCTTCTCCAGCGTCTTGAAGACCACTTCATCCAGGCGCACGTCAATCTGCACCTTTTGCGACGGCGGCGCGAAGCGGCCCAGCGGCAGTTCGCCGGTGAGCATTTCGTAGAAAACCACGCCGAGCGAATAGATGTCCGCGCGGTGATCCACGCTCTTGGCGTTCTCCATTTGCTCGGGCGCCATGTACTGCATCGTGCCCATGCCCTGGTTGGTGCGGGTCAGTTTGTCCTCTTGCACGCCGGCGATTTTGGCGAGTCCAAAGTCCGCGATCTTCACGCGGCCCTTCTTGTCCACAAGGATGTTCGAGGGCTTGATGTCGCGGTGGACCACGCCTTCGTCGTGCGCGTATTGCAGGGCGTCGCAGAGCTTCGGCACGATCGCCAGCGCTTCCCGCGGCGCAACTGCTTTAGTGGCGATCATCTGCTGCAAGGTTACGCCATCCACGTACTCCATGATGAAATAGAACTGCCCGCCGGCCTCGCCGAATTCGTAAACGCTGACGATGTTCGGGTGGTTCAGCCGCGCCAAAGCGCGCGCTTCGCGGTTAAAGCGCTCCGCGAATTGCGGATCGCGGCTGAAGCGCCGGCGCATCAGTTTCAGGGCGACCAGGCGGTCAAGCTATTTCTGCCGCGCCTTGTAGACGATGCCCATGCCGCCGGCGCCGAGCGGTTCGACAATCTCAAGCTGGGGGAAGAGCCGCGCCAGACCTTCCGGGCTTTCCGGCGGCAGGGTCTCTTCCGAAGCTTCGGAATCAGCCCCGGACGCACGAGCCGCGTCCGGCCCAACGCCGGCGGTCTGCTCATCCAGCCCTGCTGTAGGACCGGCATCTTGCCGGTCTGACAGGCTGGAAGCCTGTCCTACTTTCAGCAGGCAGGCGGGACATAGTCCGCGCGGGGCATCCGGCGGCAGCGCCTGGCCGCATTGGGAACACTGTTTAGATTCTTCCATTGCTGGACCTCCTCACGATCACAAGCTCCATTCACAATGGAAGCTAGGGCGCGCCAAGGTTACAGACTATTTTGAAATTATTTACCCTCTCCCCCGTGGGGAGAGGGTGGCGCTTCAGCGCCGGGTGAGGGGGAGCAAGGGACTCACGCCGTTCCTCGCCCCCTCACCCCGCGTCCGCTAAAGCTCACGTCGGCCCTCTCCCCACGGGGGAGAGGGGCTTCATCCGCTTGACAGCGCACCCATCAAGACACGCAGTTCGTCTTCGATCTCGCCGGGTTGCGCGACCGTGTCGCCGATTTCCGCGCGCAGCACCTCGCGATAGCGGCGCCTCAGCCGGTGCGCGGCCACTTTAACCGCGCCTTCCGAAAGCTTCAATTCCGCGGCGATTTGCGCTTGCGCCACACCGCCTCCTGCCAGGCATGGCTGGAGCGCCTCAAACAGCTCGCGCTTTCCCGCTTGGTTGTATTCGCCCTCGACGCGCACCAGCGCGCGGTCCAAGAGCTCCAGCGCCCAGCGGCGCTCGAAGAGTTTCTCGGGCGTCGCCCCGCCGCTGGGCTCGGCGCTGTAGCGGGATTCGGCGTCGCGCGCGTCCAGCGAGAGCGCACTCACTGCGCCGCCGCGCTTTTGAGCCTGGGCGCGGTCGCGCTCGTTGGAGAGAAAGTGTTTGAAGGCCGCGAGCAGATAAGCGCGGAAGCGCGCCACGCCTGCAACGCCGGCCAGCCCGTCCTTTTCCAGCAACCGCGCGAAGAATTCCTGGGTGAGATCCTGCGCGTCCTGTGCGCTGCTGCCCTGCCGCCGCGCATAGGCATAAAGAGGATACCAATACGCCTGGCAAAGGCGCCCGAGCGCGTCGCGCGCCTGAGGCGAATCCCCGCGCCCGGCGGCGAGCACCACGCTCCAGTGCGTCGTTGCGAACTGGCGCGCGCCGCCGGGGAACGTGTCGTTGGACGAACCCGTGCACATAACGGGATGTTACCCGCAAACACATTTCATGCCAGCGTCCGGGGTAAACGGGGGTGCATGTCAGTAAATGCGGTACTCCCCGCCAGGGTGGCCCGCCCCAAGCGCAGCGCGGGGCGGGTGAGGGGGTGGTTGAGACGTCTCCCTTGCCCCCCTCACCCCGCGTTCGCTTCGCTCACGTCGGCCCTATCCCCACGGGGGAGAGGGACTCAAAGCCTCTGCCACAGTATCAGCAAATGTACCGCGGGCGTCCCGCCCGCCCGTGGCAGGCCGGCAGGGCGCGAGGACGAAGGCGGGCGGGACGCCCGCGGTACGCTCTGGGCCACGCATTTACTGACATGCACCCCCTCATCACGGTGGACCCTCACCGCACCTTGCAGGATGCCTGCCAGCCGCTACTCTTGTGCAGTCCTTGAACACGCGTCCCGGAGTTGCTGCCGTGTCATCTGAAGGCCCGCCAATTGCCCCGCTCAGCGTCCTCGTCGTTGACGATGAACCCAACATCCGCAGGACCCTGACAATCTGTCTGGAGGGTTGTGGCCACAAGGTTGCGGCCGTCAGCAATCCCCGCGACGCTCTGGCGGTCTCCGTCTCGCGCGCCTTCGATCTGGCCTTCGTGGACTTGCGCCTGGGCACCGAACTGGGCCTGGACCTGATCCCGAAACTGCTGGCGCAAAGCCCCTGGACCAAGATCGTGGTGATTACGGCCTACGCGTCGGTGGACACGGCCGTTGAAGCCATGAAGCGGGGGGCGAGCGACTATCTGCCCAAACCGTTCACGCCGGCGCAGGTCGAGTTGGTGGCCAACAAGCTGGCCCGCATGCGCGGACTGGAGAACGAGGTCGTTGCGTTGCAGCAGATCCTGGCCCAAGTTTATCCTGAGGTGGATCTCAGCAGTTCCAGCCCGGTCATGCAGCGTGCGGTGGCCTTGGCGCGGCAGGTGGCGGCGACCGACGCGACGGTGCTCATCCGTGGCGAAAGCGGCACGGGCAAGGGAGTCCTGGCGCGCGCGCTGCACCTGTGGAGCAACCGGGCGCACAAGCCCTTCACGGTTGTCGCCTGCCCCGCGCTCTCCGCGGAACTGCTCGAAAGCGAATTGTTCGGGCACGTGCGCGGAGCGTTCACCGGCGCGGTGCGGGACCATCCGGGCCGCATCGCCGTGAGCGAAGGCGGCACGCTCTTCCTGGATGAAATCGGGGCTCTGCCGTTGGCGCTCCAGCCCAAACTGCTGCGCTTTCTTCAGGAGCGCCAATTCGAGCGCATTGGCGAAGCGGTGACGCGCACGGCGGACGTGCGGGTGCTGTCAGCCACCAACTGCGATCTGGAAGCAGCGTTGAAAGCCGGAAATCTGCGGGAGGACCTTTTCTACCGGCTGAACGTGATCCAGATAGACGTCCCGGCGTTGCGCGACCGGGCGGAAGACATTGTGCCCCTCGGCGAGCGCCTGCTGGCTTTCTTCAGCCGCCAGAATCATCGGCGCGCGCTGGAGTTCGCGCCGGACGCACTGGAGGCGCTCAAGCACTTTGCCTGGCCCGGCAACGTGCGCGAACTGCGCAACGTGGTCGAGCGCGCGGCCATCTTGTGCCAGGGCGAGCAGGTGCGGCTGGAACATCTGCCGCCGGTCTTCCGGCCACAGCCAGACGACGTCCGCCTCGGGGACCAAGTCTCTCTGGCGAAGATCGAAGAGGAACACATCCGGCGCGTTCTCGTCACCGTGCATTCGCTGGATGAGGCCGCCAGGATTCTGGGCATAGATCAAGCCACGTTGTGGCGCAGGCGCAAGCAGTACGGGTTGTAGGCATCGCAGCCCGGCTTGCATTTTTCAATGTAGTTGGCTGAGTAGGATTGCGAGGTTCAATCCAAATCCGGCCTCCAAGTTTCTAGTTTACATCTAAATGCGAGCCTGACAACGACTTGCGTTGCTAGACATCAATGGCACAGCATTTGTTCCATGCAGAAAGGAAGGTTGGGCATGTTTGGGCTGCGTCAGAAGCTCCTGTTGGGCTTTGGTGGACTCCTGGTCATCATGACGGTCATCGGCGTGCAAAGCATCGCGCATCTTTCGGACCTGGGCCAGGCCACCGACGAGATCCTGCAAGGCGATTACCAGAGCGTGGTCGCGTGCCAGCGCATGAAGGAATCCCTGCAACTCATAGACAGCGGCGTAGAGCTGTTCCTGCTGGGCGGTTCCGCCAAGACTCAGCAGACCATCATGGCCCAAGCCCAGCGCTTCGAGGAGGCCCTGGCCCTGGAATTCAGCAACATAAACCTGCCGGGCGAAGAGGAGAAAGCGGACCAACTGCGCGGCGCCTTCTCGGCTTACCGGGAGGACCTGCCGGCCATCCTGGACCGCAGCCAGCCCGAAAGCCAACGCCGCGCGCGGTATCTGGGCCACCTCCGGCCCCACTACGAGGAGTGCATCGAGATCGCGGACGACATTCTCCAGATGAACCAGGACAACATGGCTGTGGCCGGCCAGCAGGTCAAAGTGGCCGCGCAGAATACCGTCAGGCGAATGTACATCATGCTGGCGGCCGGAGCGGCGCTGTCCGTAGTCTTCTTCATGTTCATCCGGCATTGGATCCTGGTGCCGCTGCAAACGCTGACCGCCTCGGTGCGCGGCATCGAGCAAGACCGGCTGGACCAGGAAGTGCGGGTCCGCTCGCACGACGAACTGGCTGATTTCGGCAAGGCCTTCAACGCTATGGCAACGCACCTGCGCGCGGTGCGCGTCGGCGACCAGGACCGCCTGGTACGCACGCAGCGCACCACCCAGCAGGCCGTGGACAGCCTGCCCGATGCCGTCCTGGTGCTCAGCCCGGAAGGCAAGATGGAGTTGGTCAACGCCACCGCCGCGCGGCTTTTTGGCATCCAGCCGGGACAACATGCGAGCGACTGCGGCCTGAGCTGGCTGGGGCAGTTGTGGCGCACCATCAGCATGCAGTCCGCGCTGGCGCAGGCCGGATACGAGTCTGCCATCCAGGTTTTTGACGGCGGCAATGAGAAGTTCTTTCTGCCCAAAGTAGTGCCGATCCTGGACGATGCCAAGCGCCAGGTGGGCATCACTGTCGTGCTGGCCGACGTCACCCAGCTTCGGAAGCTGGATGAGCTGAAGAGCGGGCTGCTGTCTACCACCTCGCACGAGTTGAAGACGCCGCTGACCTCCCTGCAAATGGCCATTCACCTGCTCAGCGAGGGGCGCGTGGGCCGGCTGGAGCCGCGGCAGGCCGAGCTGCTCGGGACCGCGCGCAACGACGTGGACCGACTGCACAGGCTCGTGGACAACATCCTGGACCTGAGCCGCATCGAGTCCGGGCGCGTGCGCTTGAACTTGCAGGAGATGCAGCCGCGCGAGCTGGTCGAAACGGCGCTCGCTCCCCTGCGCGACAGGTTTCAGGCCCAGGGCCTGGCGGTGACGGTCCACATCGTTCCCGAGGCGCCGCCCGTGCTGGCCGATCCCTCGCGCATCTCGCTGGTCATGGCGAACCTGCTCTCCAATGCGCTGAAATACACCCCGCGCGGCGGCGCGGTGCGCATCAGCGCGCAGGCGCTGGGCAGAGAGGTCGAGTTTGCGGTAACCGACACCGGGCCCGGCATCCCTGCGCAGTACCGCGAGCGGGTCTTTGAGAAGTTCTTCCGCGTGCCGGAACAGAACCGTGACGGCAAGACCCAACCCACCGGCGCCGGCTTGGGGCTGGCCATCGCCAAGGAAGTCGTTGAGGCGCACGGGGGACGCATCGCCTTTGACAGCACAGGGGGCCAAGGCTGCACGTTCCGGTTCACGCTGCTGAACGCGGCCGCGGAGAGGAAAGAAACATGAATACGCCAATGGAGACAGTGAATACGCCGCAAGTATGCACGGAACAGACCGCACCTGCGGAGAAGCGGGGGCCGGACCGCCCGCGCCCCAGGCCTGTGCCCACGGCCGAGGACCTAAATTTGAAACCGGCATCCGGACGTTTGCTGCTGGTCGGTGCTACGATGCTGGTCCTGGGCCTCGTCCTGGGTTTCCTCGGTGGGACGGCCGCGGGACCGCATGCCGAGGCAATCGCAGCGGATCCAAAATCCACGAATCCGGCTAACGACCCGGACGTGGTGAAACTGGAAGGCGCGCAGGCGGCGAGCATCAAAGTCGCCACGGCGGCGCTGCAGCCCTTCCATGGCGAAAAGACAACGACCGGACGGATCGCCTTCAACGACGAGACCGTGACGCCTGTGTTCTCTCCCTACACGGGCCGGATCAC
The DNA here is from genome assembly GCA_050010835.1 of Planctomycetota bacterium. GTDB lineage: Bacteria > Planctomycetota > SZUA-567 > H5-PLA8 > H5-PLA8 > JAPLOD01. Next base: position 2,548 of record JBEKKG010000409.1, on the reverse strand, counting down.
ACGGCTGGTGGCGAAGCCCGGCGACGCCGTCCAGAAGGGCGACCCGCTTTTCGAAATAGATACTCCCGATCTCGTGCAGACCGAATCGGACCTCATCTCCGCCATCTCGTCCTTGAAGAAGTCCCAAACTGCGCTCAATCTCGCCAAGCGCAGCGAGGGCATCGCGCAGCGCAACATCGCGAGCTCAACCCGCAACCTGGAGCTTTCGCGCAAGAATGAAGAGCGCCAGAAAACACTGTACGAGGGGAAAGCTGTGGCGCTGAAAGATTGGGAGGCGGCGCAACAGGCTACGCAACAGGCGCAGAAGGATTTGGAGCAGGGGCAGAAGGATTACGAACAAGCGCAGTCGGATACCAAGTCGGCGGAGAGCGACATCTTTGCCAACGAAACCGTCCTGGACGCCGCGCGCGATCGCCTCCGCGTCTTTGGAAAGACCGACTCGGAAATCGAAAAAATCGAGAAGGCGCGCGTCATTGACCGCAACACACGCGTGCTGTCGCCCATTTCCGGAACGGTGACGCAGCGCAAGGTCGGCGCCGGACAGTATGTGAAGCCGGACAATCCCGACCCGCTCTATGTGATCGCCGATCTGTCGGCGCTGTGGATGCTGGCGGACGTCTACGAGTCCGATGCGGGATTGCTGAAGCTCGGCCTGCCCATCGAGGTCACCGTCATGGCCTATCCGCAGGCGGCGTTCAAAGCGCAAATCAGTTACATCGGCGCGTCGGTGGATCCGGCCACCCACCGCATTCCCGTGCGCTGCGTTGTGGAGAACCCGGGCCAGAGATTGAAGTCGGACATGTTCGCCACGTTCCGGATCACGACGGATGCCGAAATACAATCGCCCGCCGTGCCGCCCGGTGCCGTGGTTCAGGAGGGCCAGAAGAAGATCGTGTGGGTAACCGGACCGCAGGAGAACGAGTTTGTGCGCCGCGAAGTCGCCACGGGCCTGGAGCAGAACGGATTCGTGCAAATCGTCTCGGGCGTCAAGGCCGGCGAACGCATCGCGGCGGAGGGGAGTCTATTCCTGAGCAACAAGGCCAACGCTAATTGACCATGTAGCACGGGCTTCCAGCCCGTGAACATGGGCAAGATGCCCATGCTACTCGGGACCCAAGGTCTCCATGCTCAACATAATTGTCGAGTTCATACTGGCGCGCCGCGCGATGGTCCTGGCCGTTCTGATCGCGTTCCTGGGAACCGGCGCCTACACTTTCCATCGGCTCAACATCGAGGCGTATCCGGATCCGGCGCCTCCCTACATGGAAATCATCAGCCAGAACGCGGGCCAGTCCGCCGAAGAAATCGAGCGCTACATCTCCATTCCGATCGAAATCGCAATGGCCGGCATGCCGGGCTTGCAGAATATCCGCTCCACGTCCTTGTATGGCCTTTCGGACGTGCGGGTGCAGTTCTCCTATGACACCGAATACAAGAGCGCGCTTCAGGAGGTGCTCAACCGCCTGAGCACTCTTGCGGGCTTGCCGTCCGGGGTACAGCCGTCCATCTCGGGAGTCAGTCCCATTGGCGAGATTTGCCGTTACCAGATTATTGGGCCGCCGGGCTGCAGCCTGACCGATTTGAAAACCTTGCAGGATTGGGTCGTGGAAAAGCGCTTCCGCACCATTCCCGGCGTCGTGGACATCACAGGCTGGGGCGGCCTGACCAAGCAATATCACGTGGATGTGGAACTCGAGAAACTGACGGCCTACCACATCCCGCTGAGCCAGGTCGTCACGGCCATTTCCAACAGCAACATGAACGTGGGCGCCAGCACGCTGGATTTGGGACAGCAATCCGCCAACGTGCGCGGCCTGGGGCTGATCCGCTCCCTGGACGATTTGGACAATATCGTTTTAACCCAGCAGAACGGCACGCCCGTTTTGCTCAAGGACGTCGCCAGGCCGGAAATTGGGCACACTCAGCGTCTGGGCATCGCCGGGCGCGACAACGATCCCGACGTCGTCTTTGGCACCATTCTCATGCGGCGCGGCTCGAAGACGCTCGAGGTGCTGGGGCGGGTCGAGGCGGCCATTGAGGACATGAACCATTCGAATATCCTGCCGGCGGGCGTGCAGATCAAGCCGTACTACAACCGCAGGGATTTGATCGGCGTTACGACGCACACGGTCCTCCATAACCTGGTCTTCGGCCTGGCGTTGATTTTTCTGATTCAGTTCCTCTTTCTCGGAGATTTGCGCAGCGCGATTGTGGTCTGCGCCTCGATTCCCTTTGCGTTGTTCTTCAGCGCCATGATCATGTACTTGAAAGGCGATTCGGCCAATCTGCTCTCGGTCGGCTCGATTGATTTCGGCATCATTGTGGATGCCACGGTCATCATGGTCGAGAACATCTTCCGCCGTCTGGCGGAGGGCGACGGACACCTCGGGAAACGCCACAAAATCCTCAGCGGCGCCACGGAAGTCGGCAGTTCGGTCTTCTTTTCGACTGCGATCATCATTGCCGCATTCCTCCCGCTCTTCACGATGCAGGGCGTTGAAGGGCAGATTTTCGGACCGATGGCCCAGACGTATGGCTACGCCATGAT
>JBEKKG010000408.1:0-6793 GCA_050010835.1 Planctomycetota bacterium | reverse complement strand
TCTTTGGTTTTACACTTGACAGACCAATGGCATTGTGATACTCTTACTTAAGGTACTGTGTGCCAGTGAGGATTGGCTGAGCATGAGAGAGCGTGGAGCGGGGAGAGCGGTGCGCGGTGCGGAAAGGTTCCGAGCCGCGCGCGTGAGCAAGCGGTTGCATCGCTCCCATTTTTCCTATGAGTCCTATTGGTGCGCGCGCAGTTGCCGAAATGGTGCAGCGGTAGGACAGGCTTTCCAGCCTGTCCGGACAGCCTGGAAAGGCTGTCCCACTACATTCCGCCCTGCCAGTAGTAAGAATAGTAAAATTACCAAAGAGATTTTGCGCTTTGGTAGCGCTCAAGATGCAGGGGCAGAGAACGTATTATATCGCTGCCTTCGGATTATATCATTATTTTTGCCCCATTCGCAGCCCATTTGCAGCCCATTCGCAGTCCATTCGCAGGCCATTCGCAGGCCATTCGTATGCCATTCGTATGCCATTCTCTGCCAAAAGGCACGTAAATTACGGACTTACAGCAATGGGAACTCGCGGGGGCTTTCTTGTGTTGGGCTGGACTATTCACCGCATGAGGACGCGGAGGGCTTGCATGAAGACTAGACAAAAGAAAGCGCACGGCTCAAAGGCTCAAGTTGTTCGTGGCGTTGCCACCTGGCTGGCGGTGTTCCAGAAGCCGTACCCGCTTCTGAGCCCTGCCAACGCTCTGCCAGTGGCGGATTTCAGAGCATCCGTTCTCAGAGCCGTGGGTTATCTCAACACGAGATTGAACACCGGAAGCCTCAAGCACAAGGGGCCTGTCTTACGGACAAGAATGAACGGCGTTGCCGGCAACCGCATTGGCGATGCGAACGCAGCAATTGCAGCCCCCAAACCGTCAAGTTACATAGGTGGAAGGTCTGCCACAAGACCCGGCACATCCCTTGCTATGTTGGCTTGGGGTGTGGGAGGCAGCGCCTGCGAGGGCAATAAATGAAGCGCCATCGGGTGCTCACGGCGATCCTTGTCTTGCTGGCCCTTATGTTTGTCCAGCGGCAGGGATACACTGCGGCCACGGTCGGCAAGCCTGGTCCAGCCGCTCCCTCACAACTCCAGTTATTTGACGGCTTTAAGCCGGCCAACCGGATTGACGAGCTCGTACGGGCCAGGTTGTTGGAGGAAGGCATTCCGCCTTCGGAGAAGTGTTCGGACGAGGTCTTCATCCGGCGCGTCCATCTGGATGTAATCGGCACGCTGCCGCTCCCCACAGAGGTGCGGGCCTTCCTTGCCAACAAGCAGCCGGACAAGCGGAGCAAGCTGATTGACGAACTGCTCGCGCGGGGAGAGTTTGGCGAGTACTGGGGGCTGAAGTGGGGCGATCTGCTGCGGGTGAAGGCGGAGTTCCCCAGCAACCTGTGGCCCAACGCGGTGCAGGCCTACGACCGCTGGATTCGGGACAGCATCCGGGACAATAAGCCTTACGACCAGTTCGCCAGGGAGTTGCTGACTTCCAGCGGCAGCAACTTCCGCGCGCCGCCGATCAATTTCTACCGCGCGTTCCAGGAACGGTCGCCGCGCCAGATTGCCGACAACGTGGCGCTGGTCTTCATGGGCCTGCGCCTCGGCGACGCCGGGCTGACGGAGGAGCAGATTCTGGGGTTCAGCGCTTTCTTCGCGAAGGTGGGCTATAAACTTACCGACGAGTGGAAGGAAGAAATCGTGTTCTTCAAGCCCGCCGGACAGTTGCTGGACCCGAAGACCAAGAAGCCGGTGCAGCCCACGCCGCTCGGCGGGAAGCCCCTTGAGATCCCGCCGGACAAGGACCCGCGCCCGGTGTTTGCCAGTTGGCTCACAGCCCCGGAAAACCCCTGGTTTGCGAAGAGCATCGTGAACCGGGTCTGGTTCTGGTTGTTGGGGCGGGGCATTGTCCACGAGCCGGATGACATGAAGCCCTCCAATGCGGCCTGGAGCCCCTACCTGCTGGAGTTTCTGGCGAACGAACTGGTCAGCCACAAGTACGACCTCAAGCACATCTACCGGCTGATCCTCAACTCGAACACCTATCAGCTTGCCTCGCGGACAAACTCCTGGAACGCCAGCGACCTGACGGGGTTCTCCCATTATCAGGTGCGGCGGCTGGACGCCGAGCCGCTGCTGGACGCCATTAACCAGGTCACAGGGAGCGGAGAGAAATACAGCAGCGCCATCCCGGAGCCTTTCACGTTTCTGCCCAATGACCAGCGCGCCATTGCGCTGGCCGACGGGAGCATCGAATCCCCGTTTCTGGAGTTGTTCGGCCGTCCTTCGCGCAACACTTCGTTCGAGTCGGAGCGGGCCGCCACGCCTTCGGTGTTCCAGGAGCAGCACTTGCTGAATTCGAGCCATATTCAGAAGAAGATCGAGCAGAGCTGGGTGCTCTGGTATCTGGCCTATGGCCCGCCAACACCAGGAACGGCGGGCGCCACGCCCGCGGCACGCGGCACACAAGCTGGACGCGGCGCAGGCGGCACGGCCGCTGCGGCAGGCGGCGCAGGCGGGGCAGGCGGTGCGGCCGGTGCGGCAGGGGGCGGGCAAGGGCAGTGGACGATGCCCACGGGTCCACTGAAACCGTACGTGATCGAGGCACTCTACCTCCGGGTCCTCTCCCGTTTCCCCACCGAAGACGAAAGGCGGACCGCCGACGTCTATCTGAAGTCTGCGAAACGCAAGCCTTACGAGTCTTTCTGCGACCTGGCTTGGGCATTGCTGAACTCCAAGGAGTTTATACTAAAGCATTGACTAATGGGCGCGGGGGGCACACACTATGGTGTGCGTCTCGCCGGAGAAGTGGTGGTGAGTTCGTAATTGTTCAGTCCGAGCCGCGACCGTGAGGGAGCGGACATTGCCGCTTGCTTACGCGCGCGGCTCGGAAAAGGAGTGCGGCAACCATGGAAAAGAATAACCATCCGCAAACGACCCGGCGTGAGTTCATCGCGCGCGGGCTGTACGGCGCAATGGGGCTGGCACTGGCCAAGGGGCTCGCCACGCGGGCGCTGGGTGACGACGCTTTGAGAATCGGCCGTGCTCAGGGAGCCCCGTCAGCAAGCGCCGGCAAGGCCAAGTCCGTGATCCAGATCTGGCTGTGGGGCGGCCCGCCGCACCTGGATACGTTCGATCCCAAACCGGACGCCGGCCGGGAGTACTGCGGCCCCTACGGCAAGGCCCTGGCCACCAACGTGAACGGGATCCAGATCTGCCCGGCGCTGCCGCTCCTGGCGAAGATGGCTGACAAGTATTCGCTGCTCCGGGGCATGACACACGGCAATAACGGCCACGAGACGGCGGCCTACCTGGTGCAGACCGCGCGGAAGCCGGGCGGCGACCTGGTCTATCCTGGAGTGGGCGCCATTACTTCGTACTTCAAGGGCACCAATGGCGGCTACAAGGGCCTGCTGCCGCCGTACATCACTCTGACTGAACCGCAGGGGCGCTTCTCCGAAAACGGCTTTCTCACCTCGAAGTACAAGCCCTTCTCGACGGGCGGGGATCCGAGCAAGGACCCCTTTGTAGTTGAGGGGATAACCGCCCAGATAACCCCCGAGCGGCAGAAGGACCGCAGGGTGCTGCTGGGCGAGATTGACAGCTTCAGCAAGAGCATGGCCGACAACTCGATGGTGCGCAGCCTGGAATCCAGCCAGCAGCAGGCCTATGAGATGATCCTGGGCGACGCCGGCAAGGCCTTTGTGCTCAGCGAAGAGAAGGACGAAGTGCGCGACCGCTACGGGCGCACGAAGTTTGGCCAGTCCTGCCTGCTGGCCCGGCGGCTGGTGGGGCTGGGCGTGCCGTTCATCACGATCAACCATCAGGGGTGGGACACGCACAAACAGAACTTCGAGACCATGAGCAAGAAACTGCCGGAACTGGATCGGGCCTTGTCCTCGCTCCTCCAAGAGCTCTCCGACCGCGGCCTGCTCAGCAGCACGATCGTGTGGGTCAGCGGCGAATTCGGGCGCACGCCGCGGGTCCAGTGGGAGGCGCCGTGGATGGGGGGCCGCGGGCATTACGGCAAGGCTTTCTCGGCGCTGGTGGCCGGCGGCGGCTTCCGCGGCGGCACGGTGGTCGGCAAGACGGACGCACGCGGCGAGAACGTGACCGAGCGGCCCATCTATCCTTGGGACCTGCTGGACAGCATGTACGAACTGCTGGCCATTGACCGCCACGCCAAGCTGAACGCGCCCCAGGGCGAGACAGTCTGCGTCTCGCCGCTCGCGTCCGGGGAAATTCCGGCGAAGGAAACCGGCGGCCTGCTGAAGGAAATCATGTGATGACGAGCAGAATGCCGAACGAATTTTCGATTTTCGATTTTCGATTTTCGATTTTGGCACGTCCGGTCGTGCAATCGAAAATCGAAAATCTAAAATCCAAAATCCTCTCTGTGTTCCTCTGTGCCCTCTGCGCCCTCTGTGTTGAGGAATCCGCGCTGGCCGGCCAGGCCATGCCAGAGGCGCACCCGCACATCGGCTTTGTGTATCCGGCGGGCGGCCAGCAAGGCAGCACTTTCGAGGTGAAGGTCGGCGGAGAAGACATCTATGGCTCAACTGCCGTCTTAGTCTCCGGCAAAGGCGTCTCCATCCAGATTGCCGACTCCAAGGAACCGGAAGGCGCAGGCGACAAGGACAAGAAGAAGAACAAGGTCAAGAAAAAGAACCAGACCGTCATTGACGAGATCGTGAAGCTCAAGATCACCATCGCGCGCGATGCCGAACCTGTGCCGCGCGATATCTGCCTCGTCGCGCCGGGCGGCCTGACCAACAAGCTGGTCTTCCAGGTCGGCCAGTTGAAGGAGTTTATAGAATCCGAGCCCAACAACACGTTGGAGCAGGCGTGCCAGCTTCCCCCGCTGCCCGTCGTGGTGAACGGGCAGATAATGTCACCCGACACCTGGGTGAATGGGCAAAAAACTCCAGGGGCAGGCGACGTGGACATGTTCCGGTTTTTCGCCAGGAAAGGGCAGCACCTGGTTATGGAGGCCTCCGCACGCGGGCTGATTCCATACATTGCCGATGCGGTGCCCGGCTGGTTTCAGGCCATCCTGACGCTCTACGATGCGCAAGGAAAGGAATTGGCGGTCGCGGACGACTTCCGCTTCAGCCAGGATCCGGTGCTCTTCTATGATGTCCCGGGCGATGGCCAGTATGTGCTGTCCATCCGGGACTCAATCTACCGTGGCCGGGCGGACTTCGTCTACCGCGTGAGAATCGGGGAACTGCCCTTCATCACGAGTGTGTTTCCGCTGGGGGGGCCGCGCGAAGAGAAGCTCTCCAGCGTGAAGCTCTGCGGCAGGAACCTCCCCGATGCGCCGGCCATCGTCGCTACGGACCAGGGGTCAGCCCTGCGGTACCTTTCCGTTATGGCGGGCGGTCTGACCTCGAACCGCGTCCCCTTTGCGATCGGCGACCTGCCGGAGGTGCTGGCGACTGAGGCGGCCGCCGCCGAGGGGCAGGCTCAACAGGTCTCCTTGCCCGTGGTCATCAACGGCTGTATCCGGACCCCGGGACAGAAGGATTCCTATTGCTTCGCCGGCAAGAAGGGGCAAGCGGTGTGCCTCGAGGTCCGGGCCAGGCGCCTGGGCTCGCCCCTGGATTCGTTCATCGTCCTGCTGAACAGCAAAGGTGAGAAGCTTGCGGAAAACGACGACATCAAAGACAAGAGCGAAGGCCTGCTCACGCACGTGGCCGACTCGGAACTTATCTGGACGCTCCCGGAGGACGGCAACTACACCGCACGGATTTTCGACACGCAGGGCGGCGGCGGGCCCGAGTACGCCTACCGGTTTCGCATCGGCCCGCCCGTACCGGATTTCGACCTGCGCGTGACCCCCGCGGCGGTGAGTGTTCAGAGGGGCGGTTCAGCGCCGCTGACCGTGCACGCCATCCGCAAGGACGGCTTCTGCGGCGAGATCAGGCTGGCGCTCAACGAAACTTCGTCCGGGCTGTCGCTCAATGGCGCGGTCATTCAGGAGGGGACGGACAAGATCCGCCTGACTGTTTCCGCCTCGGAAAAGGCCGCGGCGGCGACCCTTAGTCCCACCGTGCAGGGGACGGCGGTAATCTCCGGCAAGACTGTTACACGGTCGGCGCTGCCTGCCGAGGACCAGATGCAGGCTTTCATCTACTGGCACCTGGTGCCCCGCAGGGAAGAGGTAGTGATGGTTACGAGTCCCGTCGCGCCGTTTCGCGTGACACCGCAGCTTCCGGTAAAGGGCTACCTGGAACTGGCGGCCGGGAAAGATGTCTCGTTGCCTGTCACCGTGACCCGCACTTCAGGGTTTGACGGGCCGATACGGATTCAACTGATAGATCCGCCCAAGGGAGTAAGCATCGGGGGGCGGGAGTGGATTGGCAAAGAGGCGACCTCCGGAGTTGTAACGCTGCACGCGGAGAGCGACCTGGACGTGAAGCTGAAGGACAACCTGATCTTGAGCGGCAGCATGTTCCTTAAGAAGCCAGGCACGCCGTCCACTGGGAATAGCACGCCGGCCCCAACTCCCCCCAAACCGCCCGAGAAGAAGCCTGCGGAAGCTCCAAAGCCCAGCGCGCCGGCGCCGCCCGCTGCGAACAGCACGGCGACCCCCACCGAAATTACAATTGCGCCCAGACGGGACGCTCCCGTTGCGGCTGAGAACAGCGCTGCCAAGGCACCGGCCACTCCGCCGCCCCCTCCCGCAGCCAAGCCAGCCGACACAAAGGCCAAAAACCCAGGGGAGTTCGACAGATTCGTCGTCACCCTTCCCGCAGTTCCGTTCAAAATATCTGACAGCCCCGATCCCAAAACCACCAA
>JBEKKG010000407.1:0-6796 GCA_050010835.1 Planctomycetota bacterium | reverse complement strand
TGAGCGCACGCCGGCACGATGGCCCCGTCCGCGATTGGCTGCCTGGCCAGCTTGGCGGCAATCCGCGCCTGTTCGATGCGCTGCACGCAGTACGTGCATTTCTCCATCACGCCGCGCGAGCGCACTGTGACTTCCGGGTTGAAGGCCATCTTCTCCACCGGGGTGCGGTTGAGGTGGTTGTTGAACCAATTGAAGCGCCGCACTTTGTACGGGCAGTTGTTGGAGCAGTACCGTGTGCCCACGCAGCGGTTGTAGGCCATGTCGTTGAGGCCCTCGCTGGAGTGCGTGGTTGCGCCCACGGGGCAGACTTCTTCGCACGGCGCGTTCTCGCACTGCATGCAAGGCACGGGCTGGAAGAGCAGCGCCGGCATTTCCCCCTCCCCCTGCGGGAGGGGGTAGGGGGAGGGCCGGTTGCCGAAGTACCTGTCCACGCGCAGCCACTGCATGCGCCGGCCGCGCGCGACCTCGTCCTTGCCCACCACCGGCACGTTGTTCTCCGCCTGGCAGGCGACCGTACACGCGCTGCACCCGGTACAGACCGAAAGGTCAATCATCATGCCCCAGCGGTGCCCGGTGTACTGGTGCGGCGGTGTGAAGGGCGACTTGAGCCCTCCCCCTACCCCCTCCCGCGGCGGGGAGGGGGAGAGGGGGAGGGCCGGAAATCTCGGGTTGGCCTTGTACGCCGAAAGCGGCCCTGAGCGTGCCAGTTCGGGCGCCCGTGCCGTGGCCGCCGCCGTGGCCACCTCACTGACGATCTTGTGGTCCTGTGAGGTGGCGAACTTGTACGTGGCCCCGGTGCGGGTCATGCGCGCGCCGGAAGCCGTGTACATGGCCTTGGTGGTGCGCAAGAGGTACGTGTTGAATCCCACGCCGTCCGCCACCTTGCCGCCGAACTTGCGGCCATAACCCAGAGGCAGAATCACCGTCCCGTCCGCAATCCCCGGCAGGACGAAGACGGCGATTTCGAGAGAGCGGCCGTCCAGTTCGAGCTTCACCATATCGCCGTGCGCCACGCCTTGTTGCTTGGCCGTCTCCGGCGAAATCTGCGCGGCGTTGTCCCAGGTCAGCTTGGTGATCGGGTCGGGCATCTCCTGCAGCCAGCCGTTGTTGGCGAAGCGGCCGTCGTAGACGCGGTAGTCGGGGACGAAGAGGAGTTCGAGACCCTGGGTGGTGGTCGTCTCGTATGGTGGCACCTCTTCTGAAGGGATCTTCACTCCTGTCAGCCAGTTGCGGTCAAAAAGAAAGCCGTCGTGAAGCGCCTTTCCCCAGTTGGCCCAAGATTCCTCATTTGGCACAACTACCTTGAATGCACGCCGCACAATCTCGTAACCCCTGAAAGGTGGCTGGCCAAGAAAGAGGGCTAGCACTTCTGCCGGAGTCTTGCCGCCGTAGATCGGTTCGATCAGAGGCTGCTGCACGCAGAACGTGCCATCGCGGGCAAATGCGTCACCCCAGCTTTCCAGCACATGAGCCCTTGGCAAGTGCCATGCGCAAACCCGCGTGGTCTCGTCTTCGTAAAGGCTGAGGTGGATGCTGTGCGGTACTTTCTTGAGCGTCTGCACGAACTCAAGGTCCGCAGGCGCGTTGTAGGCAGGATTACCGCCAAGAATGAGAAGCGTGTCCACTTCTCCTTTGTTCATTGCTGCGGCAAGTGTGGCGATGGCATCGGCATCGGTTGCGGTCCCGCCGGGGAAGGTCTCTACGGCATATAAGGCCACTGCCTTGTTCCGATTATCCAGTTCAGCGCTTAGGCGGCGAACTAGCGTGTGCGCCCCTGCCGACAGACGAGAACCTATTGCAATCAATGTTTGCCCCTGCCCGGCAACTAAGCCTTTCAGCGTGGGTCCGCGGATGAAAGCCTCCAGTTCGCTCGGTTTCAACGCCGTGCGCTGGTCCGCAATAGCGCCCGTGATTGTCCAGCCGCTTTCGAAAACAATGAGCCGATTCATCTTCCCATCGGCGTTGCGCCTAGCGGCGAAATCCCTGGCGTGTTTCAGAGCGTCGGGGTGATTGCCAAACAAGTCCTCGTCAAGACACACAATGAGGTCAGCTTTGTCCAACTGATATACAGGCTGGCAGAGGCGGGTGGTTCCCATTCCATCCCTGTAAAGGGAGACTGGTTCATACTCATACCAGCTCGCCTCCGGCATTTCCTTCAGCAGCCGCGCTCGCATATCGGCCAGCGAAATGGACGACGACGCTTCGCTGAGAATGTGCAGCCCCTTGCCCTTGCCGATTCGCGCGCGCAGGTCCTTGGCGAACGCGGCAAATTCATCCCAAGTCGCCCCGCTTTCCTGTCCGCCCGTTCTCCGGACGAGGCCCTTGCTGCGATCGGGATCGTAAAGTTCCAGCACCAGCGCCTGAGCGAACGCGGACGATGCCCCGCGGTTGATCGGGTGCAGCGGATTGCCCTCAACCTTGATCGGCCGCCCGTCGTAGCACTTCACCAGCAGCCCTTCGGCGACGCCGCCCAGCTCGAACGAGGTCGCGTAGTTCACAGGCACGCCCGGCGCGCGGCCTTCGGGACGCTTGCCTTCCGGGGCGAGTTTCTGCTCGGGCCAGAACGGCCAGTCGCAGCCGTTCAAGCCCGCCAAGGCCAGCGAGGCGCCCATCAAATGGCAGAAGCGCCGCCGCGTGACGGGATTGTCCAGCAGCGGCGCTTGCGCCGGGAAGCGCGCTTCCACAAAGCGGCGGAACTCAGGCGTGCCGGCGATCTGCTCCAGATCGCGCGTAGCACGGGCGTCTCGCCCGTGTTCCGCGGACTTGTAGGACAGGCATCTTGCCTGTCCGCTTTTTGGTGGAGACAGGCTGGAAGCCTGTCCTACAACCGCCTGAACGGGCGGGACGCCCGTTCTACTATTGCCGTCTACCTGTGGCATGTGGAGCAATCCGTCCGCGGGTTGATGTTGTTCTCCTTGCGCAACCTGGCGCCCAGTTGAGCCGGGTCTTCACTGGAAACCCAGCCGAGCTTGGTAACAAACTCTTTCGGCCGCAAATGCTGCTCAGGCTGGCGATGGCATTCCAAACACCAGCCCATCGAGAGCGGCTCGGTCTGCGAGACAACTTCCATGCGGTCAATGCGCCCGTGGCAACTCACGCAGCTCACGCCCCCGTTCAGGTGCGCCGCATGGTTGAAGTACACGTATTGGGGCAGATCGTGGACCTTGATCCATTTCAGCGGCAGCCCGGTCTCGTAGCTCACGCGCACCGCCGCGAGCCGCGGGCTGTCGGGCAGAATGTGGAGGTGGCAGTTCATGCAGGTCTGGGTGGGCGGGAGGGCGGCGAACGCGGCGCGCTCAACGGTGCTATGGCAATAGCGGCAATCCAGCCCCAGTTTGCCGGCGTGCAGCGCGTGGCTATAGGGGACAGGTTGCACGGGCGCGTAGCCGACAGCCAGTGTCCGCGGCGAGGCCCCGTACCAAACCAGCAACACGAGGTACATGGGCGCCACCGCCATAAGCGCCGCAACAGCAGGACGTATCGTATTGGTCCACTTGGGGAAGACAAAAGTTCCCGCGGATTTATCGTCCATCATCGCCTGATGCCTGCAACGATACGCCCCCCCGGACGAACAGAATCCTTCTAATACATAGAAGGCCCAGCGCAAAGGGAAACAGAATTGAAAATTGAAAAATGCCCGCCCTCGCCCCTCACCCCTCGCCCCTCACCCCTCACCCCTCTCGTCACCGCAGCCACCCTTCCTTCTTGATCGTGTCTGCCAGGAACTCGGTGAATTTCCGCGCGCCGGCCGGGGTAAAGTGGCCATAGTCCGCGTAGTCATAGTCGCTCAGCCCGCACGCGGAGGGTTCCGCGAAGACGGCCAAAGGCACATCGAGGCGCTGTGCCAGAGCGCCGAGGGCGGCAAGGTGCTGAGCGTATTCGGCGGCGTGCAGTTTTTGCACTTCGCCCTGGTACGCGCTGCGGTTGGGAAACTGCATGATGACGAACCGGCCGCCGTCTTCACGCACCAGCCGGCCTAGTTTCTCCAGGTGGCCCATCTGGACCTGGCAAATGGCAAAGTGGCTGTAGAAAGCTTCGATGGTCCCGTCGTAGCGCGCGGGATCGCCAGCCACGGCCTGGATCGGGCGCGGCCGCAGCGGGACAACCTGGTTGTTCTCATCCAGTTTCAGCTCCAGCACATCCGCCTTGCGCCAGCTCAACCGGTTTGAGACGGTTTCAAAGATCATGCGCAGGCGCAGGCGCATCGAAAAAATCCCGTCGAGCAACATGCGCGTACGTTGCGGCTCAGGCAGTCCCAGCCGGTCCGGCCACGGCGCGTGCATTTCAAAAAGCGGCCCCAACTGCCAGCCGCTGCTCAGGTACCATTCGTCTGTATACAGGATGACCAGGCGGGCGTGTTTGAGCCGGGCGCGATTGCGCTCGTAGAAGAGCAGCGCCTCGAAGGCATGCGCGCCGTCCAGGCCGGCGTTAAGGGTGGAAGCAGGCGGCAAGCCAAGCCGCTCGTCGAGCAGTCCGGGCGCCACGGCGTACCGCAAGCGCGAACTGCCCAGCAGGACCACCTGGGGTTGGGGGACGCGCGCAAGCACCTCGCGTTCCATGAAGAGCAGCTCTACCTCGCGGCTGTGGGCGGGGATGAGTAGGCCCTCGGGGACCAGCCGCAGAGCGACTTCCAGCGCCGCCACCAGGCCGGCCACGGCAAGCAGCGTGGCCGGGCAGCGCGGCCGGAAATCCGCGAAGGACTCAAGACTGAACATCAATGAACGGGTCATTCGCCGCCTGCCCCAAAAACAAGGTCCAAGAGCTCACTTCAACCACCCTTCCTTCTTGATCAGGTCTGCCAGAAAAACGGTGAATTTCCGTGCGCCGGCCCGGTTCACGTGGCCATAGTCCGCGTAGCAGGCGTCGGTCAGCCCGCATTCGGAGGGTTGCGTGAATATGGCCAGGGGTACATCGAGGCGCTGGGCCAGCGCGCCCAGGGTGGCCACGTGCAGGGCGTAATCGGCGGCGTGCAGTTTTTGCACTGCGACCTGGTACGCGCTGCGGTTAGAGAGTTGCATGAGGACGAAGCGTCCGCCGTCTTCACGCACCAGCCGGGCCAGTTCCTCGATATGGCGCACCATCACGGGGCAAATGGCAAAGCGGTTGTAGGTGTCCTCAATCCCCGCCTCGTAAATAGTCGGGTCCACGTTCACCGGCACGTCCGGTCCCGACGGCGGCGGGAGGACCTGGTTGTTCTCGTCCAGCATCAGTCCCAGCGGGACATCCTTGAGCCCCGTCACCCAGTTGGAGAAGCTGAGGTGGAGCAGCCGCAGGCGCAGGCGCATCGCGAAAACCCCGTCGAGCAACAACCGCGAGCGTTGCGGCTCAAATAGTTCCAGGCGGTCCCGCCACGGCGCGTATACGCCGAAGATCGAGGTAAGCTGCCAGCCGCAGGTCAGGTACCAATCGTCCGTGTTCAGGATCACAAGGCGGGCTTGTTTGAGCTGGGCGCGATTGCGTTCGTAGAAGTGCAGCGCCTCGAAGGCGTGCCCGCCGTCCAGGCCGGCGTTGAGCGTGGAATTGGGCGGCAGGCCCAGCAGCTCGTCGAGCTGTCTGGGCACCACGGCGCGCCGAATGCGCGAAGTGCCCAGCACCAGCACCTGGGGCCGGGGGATGCGCGGGAGCACGTTGCGTTCCACAAAGTACATCTCGCCCTGATGGCTGCGGGCGGGGATGAGTTTCTCCTCGGGGATCAGCCGCAGGCCGGTTTCCAACGCCACGAGCAGACCGGCCACGGTGAGCAACGCCGTGGGGCAGCGCGGCCGGAATTCCGCCAAGGACTCAAAATTGAAAATAAATGAACCGGGCACTCTCGGTCTCCCGCAGCAAAATCAGCCACACGCACAGCACGGTAAAGACTGCCACCCGCCAGGGGAAGCGCCAGGTCAGGACCACACAGTGGTCGCGCCTGAGATACTGCGGAATGTCAATCAGGAGCACCAGGGCGGCAATAGCGATGAGGGCCTGGCCCACCTGGTCAGACCGGATGCTCAGGGCATTGACGATGTGCTTGTGGGCGCCAAAGGGCCACAGCCCGCGGATGTACTGCAAGGCGCACGCGAAGCCGGACAGGCCCGCGTTGCCGGTGCTTCCCGCGCGGAAGAAGATCCACGCAAAGGCGACGAGGTGGAACGTGGCCAGCACCTTCAGCGCGTGGATGGCGGCGCAGCGCGCTCCCGCTGCCGGCAACTCGTCCACCGCTTTGCGTCCGCCCAACCACAGCCTGTGTGCCGCCAGGTACAGGCCGTGCAGCATACCCCAGATGGCAAAGGCCCACGAAGGGCCATGCCACAACCCGCCCAGAAACATCGTGAGAAACAGGTTGAAGTAGGTCCTGGCTGCGCCGCGGCGGTTGCCGCCGAGCGGGATGTAGAGGTAATCGCGCAGCCAACTCGAAAGGCTGATGTGCCAGCGCCGCCAGAAGGCCGTGACATTCGCCGCAAAGTAAGGCTGATCGAAGTTGCGCATCAGTTCGAAGCCCATCAGTTTCGCCAGCCCGCGGGCGATGTCCGTGTAGCCGGAGAAGTCGGCGTAAATCTGAAAGGCGAAACAGTAGAGCCCCAGCAGCAGCGCCCCGCTCCTGTAGCGGCTGGGGTCTGAGAAAGTCTGGTTCGCGAACGGGGCCAGAAAGTCCGCCACGGCCATCTTCTTGAACAGGCCGAAGAGGATCAGCGTGGCTCCCTGGGTCCAATTCTCCCAGGTCAGGCGGCGGGGGTTCTCGCATTGGGACAACAAGCTCTGCGGGCGGTTGATGGGCCCGGCCACGAGGTGGGGAAAATACGAGATGAAGAGCAGG